>CAMBGL010000049.1 GCA_945866155.1 Bifidobacterium breve | reverse complement strand
CAACCAGTTCGAGTCAATGTTGAAGTCGATAAGTCAATCGTTGGTGGAGTTTCAATCAAGTATGCAGATGAGTTAGTAGATGGTTCAGTTTCACATCGTTTAGCTGGTGCAGGCCGTGCACTCGCTGGAAGTAAATGATTTAGGTTCACAGAAGTTTTATAAGAAAAAGACAAAGGGAGATAGACATGGCAGAGCTCAAGATCAACCCAGAAGAAATTCGGGGCGCCTTAGCGAACTTCGTTAGGTCATACGATCCAGGCGTAGCAGCACGCGATGAGGTTGGAACCGTTAGCCAAGCAGGCGATGGCATCGCACGCGTTGAAGGTTTGCCATCAACAATGGCAAATGAACTTCTGCAATTTGAAAATGGAACCCTCGGTCTTGCACTCAACCTCGACGTCCGTGAAATCGGTGTTGTTATTTTGGGTGGTTACGAAGGAATTGAAGAAGGCACATCAGTTCGACGTACAGGTGAAATTCTCTCTGTACCAGTTGGAGATGCATTCCTTGGTCGCGTAGTTGATCCACTTGGCCGTCCAATCGATGGCAAGGGTGAGATCAAAGCAGATGCACGTCGTGCACTCGAACTACAAGCACCATCTGTTGTACAGCGCCAACCTGTAAAGGAGCCACTTGCAACTGGTATCAAAGCTATTGATGCGATGACAGCTATTGGTCGCGGACAGCGTCAGTTGATTATTGGTGACCGCCAGACAGGTAAGACTGCAGTTGCTGTCGACACAATTATTAACCAGAAAGAGAACTGGAAAACAGGAGATAAGAAGAAGCAAGTTAAATGTATTTATGTTGCTATCGGACAAAAAGGTTCAACAATTGCAGCCGTAAAGGGTGCTCTTGAAGAAGCTGGCGCAATGGAATACACAACAATCGTTGCATCTCCTGCATCAGATCCTGCTGGCTTCAAGTACCTCGCGCCATATACAGGTTCTGCAATTGGTCAGCACTGGATGTATAACGGCGAGCACGTCCTCATTGTTTTTGATGATCTTTCAAAGCAAGCTGAGGCATATCGTTCGGTCTCATTGTTGCTTCGTCGTCCACCAGGTCGCGAAGCGTATCCAGGAGACGTTTTCTATTTGCACTCACGCCTTCTCGAGCGTTGCGCAAAGCTATCCGATGAACTCGGTGGTGGCTCAATGACTGGTCTTCCAATCATTGAAACAAAGGGAAATGACGTTTCTGCATTTATTCCAACAAACGTAATTTCGATTACTGATGGACAGTGCTTCTTGGAAACAGATCTTTTCAACGCAGGTGTCCGCCCAGCTATCAACGTGGGTGTATCTGTATCTCGCGTGGGTGGATCTGCACAGACAAAGGCAATGAAAAAGATTGCTGGACGTTTGCGTCTTGACCTTGCACAGTTCCGTGAACTTGAAGCATTTGCTGCTTTCGGTTCAGATCTCGATGCTGCATCAAAGGCTCAACTCGAGCGCGGTGCACGTATGGTTGAACTCTTGAAGCAAGGCCAGTACTCACCTTATTCACTAGAGCGCCAGATTGTTTCTATTTGGGCTGGTACATCAGGCAAGCTCGATGATGTTGCAGTCTCAGATATTCGTCGCTTTGAAGCAGAACTTCTTGAATTCATTGGACGCGAACGCAAAGCAATCTTCGATGTAATTTCAGAGACTAAGCAGTTAGAAGATGACACTGTGAAGTCAATGGAAGAGGCAGTCACTGCATTCAAGAAGATCTTCAAAGCAACTGCTTCTGCGGCAATCAATGAAGCAGCAGCTGAAGCTCTAGATAGCGAAGCATCTGAAAAGATTATTAAGCACGTCCCACCGGCGGTGAAGAAGTAACTCATGGGTGCCCAACTTCGCATATATCGCAGGCGGATGCGATCCGTTAAAGCGACCAAGAAAATTACGAAAGCCATGGAATTGATTTCGGCTTCTCGAATTGTCAAGGCGCAGCAACGAGTCACCGCTTCAACTCCTTACGCAAATGAGTTGACTCGTGCCGTATCTGCAGTTGCCTCTTTTTCTTCGACTAATCATCCGTTGACGACGCAATCTGAGAATCCAATTCGCGCAGCTGTTCTTATTATTTCGGCAGATCGCGGTATGGCTGGTGCATATTCAAATAATGCGATCAAAGAGGGAGAACAACTCGTTGCCCTTCTCAAAGAACGCGGCTTGGATGCATCCGCCTATTTAGTTGGTCGCAAAGCAGTGAATTATTACCGCTTCCGTAACCGTGCGATTGCTGGATCATGGTCAGGATTTTCAGATAATCCAACCTATGAAGATGCAAAAGAAGTTGCAAATGCATTAATCGAGGCATTTCTAGCAGATGCGCAAACTGATGCAAATGGCGTAGATGAGATTCACATTATCTTTACTGAATTCCATTCAATGCTTACTCAGAACGCACTCGCGAAGCGCATGCTTCCACTTGAAGTTGTTGAAAGTAGCGAGCCAGTTACTGCATCACTACTTCCAATGTATGAATTCGAACCTAATGCTGGAACAGTGCTCAACGCACTTCTTCCTCGCTACATAGAGGCTCGAGTATTCAACGCAATGTTGCAATCAGCGGCATCTGAGCATGCAGCTCGACGCCGTGCAATGAAATCAGCGACTGACAATGCTGATGATCTAATCAAGTCGCTCACACGACTTGCGAACGCTGCTCGTCAAGCAGAAATTACCCAAGAGATCAGTGAAATTGTTGGCGGCGCAGACGCGTTGGCCTCAGCTAGTGCAGGGAGTGAATGATGTCGGTAAAAACATCCAATAAGGGGCGAGTAGCTCGAGTCATCGGACCAGTTGTGGATATTGAATTCCCAGCTGATTCAATGCCAGCGATCTTCAATGCTCTCCACGTCGATGTGACGATGGCTGGTGTAACGAGTACTTTGACGATGGAAGTTGCGCTACACATTGGCGACAACCTCGTGCGTGCAATCTCGATGCAACCAACCGATGGAATGGTGCGCGGTACTGAAGTAACTGACACGGGCGACCCAATCATGGTTCCAGTGGGCGATGTAACAAAGGGTCACGTATTCAACACTCTTGGTGAATCACTCGATGTTCCAACATCCTCACTTGATATCAAAGAGCGTTGGCCAATTCACCGTAATGCACCTGCATTCGATCAGCTCGAATCAAAGACAGAGATGTTTGAAACAGGTATCAAGGTTATCGATCTGCTAACACCATATGTAAAGGGTGGAAAGATTGGTCTATTTGGTGGTGCCGGTGTGGGTAAGACAGTTTTGATTCAGGAAATGATTTATCGCGTAGCAGAAAACTTCGGTGGTGTATCTGTATTCGCCGGTGTTGGTGAGCGTACTCGTGAAGGTAACGACCTTTTCTTGGAAATGACAGAGACTGGCGTTATCAATAAGACCGCATTGGTCTTTGGCCAGATGGATGAACCACCTGGAACGCGTCTTCGTGTTGCACTTTCTGCGCTCACAATGGCTGAATATTTCCGCGATGTGCAAAAGCAGGATGTATTGCTCTTCATCGACAATATTTTCCGCTTTACACAAGCAGGTTCTGAAGTATCAACTCTTCTGGGTCGTATGCCATCTGCTGTGGGTTACCAGCCAACACTTGCAGATGAAATGGGACAGTTGCAAGAGCGCATTACTTCTACACGTGGTCACTCAATTACATCGATGCAGGCAATTTATGTTCCTGCAGATGACATTACTGACCCAGCACCACACACAACATTTGCGCACTTAGATGCAACAACAGTGCTCTCACGTCCAATTTCAGAACTTGGAATTTATCCTGCTGTAGATCCACTGGATTCATCATCACGTATTTTGGATCCACGCTATATCGGAGAGCATCACTTCCGTGTTGCTAACCGCATCAAGCAGATCTTGCAGCGCTACAAAGATCTTCAAGACATCATTGCGATTCTTGGTATCGATGAACTTTCAGAAGAAGATCGTATTCTTGTTGGACGTGCACGTCGTATCCAGCGCTTCTTGTCACAGAATACATTTGTGGCAAAGGTCTTTACTGGCCTAGATGGTTCATTCGTTCCTTTGACAGAAACTATTTCAGCATTTGAAGCACTTGCCGATGGAAAGTACGACCATGTTCCAGAGCAGGCATTCTTTATGTGCGGTGGACTAGATGATGTAGAGCGTAAAGCAGCTGAATTGGCAAAGAACTAAGCCATGTCACTTCGAGTCGAATTAGTATCGCCAACAGAGCGTGTCTGGTCGGGAGAGGCATCATTTATCTCTGCCCGAACTGTCGAGGGTGACCTAGGAGTTCTTCCTGGCCATGCACCGATCTTTGGCGTACTAGTCGATGGTGTTGTAAGTATTAAGGGAGTTGATGGAAGCGCTACTGATTTCAATGTCAGTGGCGGCTTCTTATCGGTTTCAAATGATCGCGTATCAATACTTACGGAGACAGTCGCTAAATAATTTGATGTAAACCTTTTTTACTCGCGCGTGACCTTTGCACCTAATGATTGAAGTTGGGCAGCAAAGTTTGGATAACCACGATCTAAGTGAAATGCCTGGTCAATAGTTGTTTCACCTTCACTGACAAGGGCTGCAAGTACAAGTCCAGCACCCGCGCGAATATCAGTTGCCTCAACAGGGGCACCAGAGAGCTCTTTTACGCCTGTAATTGAAGCATGGTGGCCATCAATACTGATTTGAGCACCTAAACGAATGAGTTCGTTGACAAACATAAATCTAGATTCAAAAACGTTCTCGGTCACGATGGCACTGCCATCTGCAATTGCATTGAGGGCAATAACCATGGGTAATAAATCTGTTGGAAAACCAGGGTAGGGAAGTGTTGCGACATCGATTGATTGTGGGCGCGAATCCATACGGACTCGAATTCCATCTACTGTTGTTGTAATAATTGCACCAGCACTTGCTAATTTTTCGAGTGGCAATTCTAAATCTTGAGCGCGTGCTCCATGAATTGTTATATCTCCTTGAGTCATAGCAGCAGCAAATGCCCACGTACCAGTGATGATGCGATCCGGAATAGTTGTGTGATCCGTTGGATGAAGCGCGCTTACTCCAGTAATTGTTATAAGCGGAGTGCCAAGTCCCTTTATATCGGCGCCCATGGAAATCAGAAATTCACCTAAATCAACAAGATCGGGTTCTCGCGCTGCATTATCAATTGTCGTAACGCCCTGTGCCAAGACTGCAGCGGTCATAATATTTTCAGTTGCTCCAACACTTGGAAAATCTAAATCAATTGCAGCACCTTTGAGACCTTGAGGAGATTCGGCCACGACATATCCATGTTCAATATGGGCAGTAGCACCGAGTGATTCAAGACCCTTTATGTGAAAGTCTAATCCGCGTGAGCCAATTGCATCTCCGCCAGGCAGTGCAACCTCTGCTTTACCTGTGCGAGCAACGAGTGGGCCCAAGACATTTATGGATGCTCGCATTTTGCGAACAAGATCATAATCAGCGCGATGACCCGGTCTTTGAGGAACATCAATTGTGACTACACCGTGGTTATTTGTAACAGTGCATCCAAGGCGCGTCAGTAGGTCACCCATGATGTCGACGTCGGCAATTTCTGGAACATTGCGAATGGTTGAAAGACCAGGGGCTAGAAGTGCGGCGGCCATTAATTTCAAAGCCGAGTTCTTTGCCCCCGAAATGGTGACTTCACCGCGCAGATGGGCGCCGCCAACGACGCGAAAACGATCTTCAGTAGCCATACCCATCCTTTCTCGAAAACTTGAGTGGTCTCATCGTAACTGCCCTATTAGGCTCTACCCATGGTTCATCTAACTCGAATTTATACCAAGACTGGCGATGACGGCACGACTTCACTCGGAGATATGAGTCGCACATCCAAAAATGATCCCCGCCTTGAAGCCTATGCCACAGTTGATGAAGCAAATTCATCGATTGGTGTCGTTCTATCAACGGATGAATTAAGCGAGGATGTTCGCGCGTTATTAGTTCGCATTCAAAATGACTTGTTCGATGTTGGAGCAGATCTCTGCACACCGGTTTCTGATGCACCTGCATTTGAACCACTTCGTGTACTTGAATCTCAAATTGTATTCCTTGAAGAAAAAATTGATTTCTATAATGAATCTCTCGAAGCGCTACGTTCTTTTGTATTGCCATCAGGTACACCAGCTGCAGCTCACTTACATGTTGCTCGAACAGTAACTCGTCGTGCAGAACGTTGCACATGGGCAGCGATTCACGCATTCGGTGGCGGTGTAAATCCACTCACTGCTAAATATCTCAATAGATTATCTGATCTTTTATTTGTACTTGCACGTATTGCAAATAAAGAAATTGGTGATCAGCTCTGGGTTCCTGGAGCGAACCGCTAACCTACTTGCTCAATTGGAAAGTATTGAGAAAGCGGAACTTTAGTATCTGGTGCGCTGCGATTACATTTGATATTTATGCCCGTAACAAAGTGTTCTTTCGCAATATCCTGCTGACTTGTAAGTAATACCGTAACTAATTCTCTTGGAGCACTTTCCCTCATTGTTCGACGAATTGTTCCAAAGATGTTTTTATTCTCATCAGTTACATTTGCTGTGATATCCCACCATAGGCATCCATTCGTTGATACAACCTGAACTGCCCCACAGGTGTATTTCTCACACACACGAACCCCGTCTATCAAACGAGCTAATTCACGAGTCAGACTCTTACTGCCAGAGGCATATCCAACCAATTCTTTGGCTGTTGGAATCTTCGCCCAGATTTCATCATCATCACTTTTGAAACCAACCAAGGGCCACACTGGCGATGGTGAGGGAGAGAGCAGAACCTTCTTGCGAGGTTTCTTCTTTACAACTTTCTTTTTAGCCACAGCCTTTTTCGTTGGTTTAGCAGATGCCTTTGCAGTCGCCTTCGCAGTGGCCTTTTTCGTTGGTTTTGCACTCGCTTTGGCAGTTGCAGCTGGTTTCACCGTGGCCTTTGAAGTGGCTTTGGCAGTTGGCTTAGGAGTTGGTGACTTCGTTGCAGCAATTGCATTTGGTGTGAGCAGGGTAAATGCGATCAGGGCGACTAAGAATCTCTTCATTCGCGAGACCATTTGAATGTGCGAAGTGAAATAAAGAATCCAACGATAAGCCATATAACCAAGATTATGAATGTTCTTTCTGTCTCCCAAGATTTTGCTACTTCATTAGCGGCAAATGAATCAGGAAGAAAGACTGATCGCATACCTTGCGTGAGCCATTTGAGGGGGAAAATAGCTGCCACTTGCTGCATCCAACTTGGAAGTTGAGTAAAGATAAAGAAAACACCACTAAAGAATTGAAGAATTATCACCACTGGAGAGACAACTGCAGAGGCGCCACGACCACTCTTTGGAACAACAGAAAAAGCAATTCCTAAAATAGTAGAAGATGCAGTTCCTAAAATAATGAGCCACGCGAATGTAAACCATTTTGATGCTTCAGTTGGCATATTCAAGCCAAAGAAGAAATATCCGCCAGCGAGTAGCAAAATTACTTGAAGAATCATACTGACGAAAACCAAAATAGATTTTCCAATAAAATAACTAGCAACTGGCATCGGAGTTCCTCTAAGGCGCTTGAGAGAACCGTAATCACGCTCCATTGGAATCGTAATTGCAAGTTGTTGAAAGCCAGAGTTCACCAGACCTGATGCAACCATTCCAGCTACAAAATATTGTGAGAATGTAACACCTGGTGCAATTGTGTCTTTGAATACTGATCCAAAAATTGCAAGTAAGATGAGTGGAAAGAGAAGAGTAAAGACAACTGATTCGCGTTGGCGAGTAAATTGTTTTATTTCAAGTGTGCCGCGACGAAGGCCAAGATTGAGTGCGCTAGGAATCTTATTCATTGGCCTGACCAATCATTTTCAAATATATGTCTTCAAGGGATGGCCGACTGACGCTGAGCTCTGGAATTTCCCCTGAGAATTGTGTAGTCAATGATGAAACAAGGGCTGTTGGGTTCTCTGTCTCTTCGCTTTTGAGTTCGCCATTATCGCGCCATTGCACCAGGGCTTTAGAAGTAGAGCGCCCTCCAAGTTGCGTCGGGGTTGAAACTTCAATTATTTGACCATGATTGATAACAGCAACTCGATCAGCGAGGGCTTCTGCCTCATCCAAATAGTGAGTTGTAAGCACAATAGTTGTGCCATCGTTTCGCAGTCCATCAATGAGTGACCAGAATGCACGCCTGGCTTCAGGGTCGAAACCAGTTGT
>CAMBGL010000048.1 GCA_945866155.1 Bifidobacterium breve | reverse complement strand
TTTGCGCTTGCGGTGCTTGAGCACGCCTGCCGCTTCTTCAATAAATCCACGTCGCTCTTCAGGTGTGGCCATCAAAATTGCATCGAGCTGGCCCTGGCCAACGATGACGTGCATTTCGCGACCGATACCGGAGTCGCTGAGTAGTTCTTGAATATCTAGAAGACGGGATGCTTCACCATTGATTTGATATTCACTTTGACCATTGCGGAAAAGAATTCGTGAAATTGTTACTTCGGTGTAATCAATGGGTAGTGATCCATCAGTGTTATCAATTGTTACCGATACCTCTGCGCGACCAAGTGGTGCGCGACCTGAAGTTCCCGCGAAAATTACATCTTCCATCTTTCCGCCGCGAAGAGATTTTGCGCCTTGCTCACCCATTACCCATGTGAGCGCGTCTACAACGTTGCTCTTGCCGGAACCATTAGGGCCAACGACGCACGTGATACCTGGTTCGAGGCGCAGGGTTGTGGCAGAGGCAAAGGACTTAAAGCCCTTGAGCGTCATACTCTTCAAATACACGCGGTAAACCTATCGCTTTACGCGTGTACTTTTGTTATTCAACGCGAGCGCCTTAACCCTCGAGTTCTACTTCACTCTCTGCTTTCAAACGTTCATATGCAGTGCGCGCTGCAACTTGTTCTGCCTCACGCTTACTTTTTCCTACGCCTTCGCTGAGTGATACACCTGTAAGCATTGCCACAGCAGTGAAATTCTTATCGTGATCTGGGCCTTCTTCAGTAACAATATATTCCGGAACTCCGCGACCAAGTGATGCAGCTAATTCTTGAAGTGCTGTCTTGCCATCTAGTCCCGCACCTCGAGTAAGCGCACTCTCCATTGTTGATCGAATTAGTAAGCGAACAACCTGTGTGCATTTTTCGAAACCAGAGTGCAAATAAATAGCGCCAATAAGTGCTTCTAGAGCATCGGCTAATAATGAGTTTTTATCGCGACCACCAGTTACTTCTTCACCTTTGCCGAGGCGAATATATTTACCGAGTTCCAATTCGCGTGCGATATCTGCAAGCGCGCGCATATTTACAATTCCAGAACGCAGAGGGGATAAACGACTCTCATCTAAATCTGGATAGCGAAGATAAAGCTCTTCAGTAACGATGAGACCTAATACAGAATCGCCTAAAAATTCCAGACGTTCGTTAGTCTCTTTTGCACCAGTCTCATATGCAAATGAGCGATGCGTAAATGCCAACTCGAGCAATGCAGGATCAATTTCAATCCCAAGACGCTGTGTTAGCACCGAACTCAGATCAGACCTCTAGGACCTGGCGACGGTTATATGTACCGCAGGTTGGACATGCAGTGTGTTGTAATTTTGGTTGCTGGCATTGTGGGCAGGCAGCAAGGGCAGCAGCAGTTGTTTTCCACTGGCTACGACGTGAGCGCGTCTTTGAACGCGACATTTTTCGCTTTGGTACTGGCACTTTTCTAACCTCGTCTTTCAATTCGCAGCGATGGCTGCAGGCGGTAAGTATCCCTCAAAAGGGCTAAATCTTGAAATCGTCTCCTGACATAGGCTCGGGATCTAGCGTCAATCCAGTTAAGCCCTTCCAGCGCACATCAATGACCTCATGAAGATGATCGGCCTCAAGTTCTGCCCACTTTCCACCACAATCAGGACATAGTCCTGGGCAATCTTGGCGACAGAGTGGATTGATAGGAAGTTCGAGAACGATTGCATCGCGAATTGGTGTCTCCAAATCAATGTAATCGCCCTCCATCTCTAATTCATCATCATTATCTAAATCATCGATATCTGAATCTATTTTCTTTCCACCTTTGTTGCGGCGTCCACCTTTTTCATTTGTTGGCGCGTAGCGATACAACTCCTGAATTGAGCGATCAATATCGAGTTCAATGGGATCTAAGCAACGCGTGCATTCACCAACTGCTGTAGCAAATATTTGTGCACTGACAAGTACGCCTTCTGTAACAGATTCAAGGCGCATATCGACTTCAATAGTGGCAGCAGTCGGCACAGAAATAAGTGGAATTCCAACAGGTTCTTGGAGTACTAAATCGAGTTCATACTCTTTCATCTCCCCCGCACGGCGTGGAAGTTCGTAGGTATTAAACTTATATATCTCAGATGGACGAGGCATGAGCGAAGAATTAGTTTTCGTCAGCTAATTGCGAAAGTACATCTTTATCGTTAGCACCAGCGAGGCGATCTCGTCCTCGCGCAACAGCATCCATAGTTTTATTGAGGATTACTTCAAGTGTTGCTAGGCGACCATCGATATATTCCTCAACTTGAGCCCGTTCTTCTTCAGCAATCACGCGAGCATCATCGAGAATCTTTTTCGCCTCATCGCGTGCTGCCGCAACGATTGAAGTTTGTTCAACCATTCGTGAAACTTCTTCGCGGGCATTTGCAACAAGTGTGTCTGCGCTAATTCGACCATCTTCAATAATTGAATCGCGAGAGGAAATGATTGCTTCAGCATCTTCTAAATCGGTAGGTAGCGAAGCGCGCGCTCCATCGAGTATCTCAAGCATCTCACCGCGGTGGACGACGCATGATGCAGAAAGTGGAACCCCACGTGCTTCTTCCACCATTGTTATTGCAGAAGTTAGTTTCTCTACTGAGTCCATGGCTATTTCCTTGCTACTTGTGCTTTGAGTGCTGCATTGACATTTGTTGGAACCATCGAAGAGACATCTCCACCGTAGTGGGCAAGCTCTTTGACGAGTGATGATGATAAGAATGAATGCGCAGGCGCAGTTGCCATAAACATAGTTTCAATACCTGATTGTAAATTTACTTGTGCCATTTGTAGCTCATAATCAAAGTCAGTTACTGCTCGAAGGCCTTTGACTATTGCCTGTACTGAATTAGTTTTGCAATAATCAACTAGAAGCCCACTCCAAGAATCCACGATTACATTTGAGAATTTTGAGGTGGTTTCGCGAATCATTTCAATGCGCTCCGCAACAGTGAAAAGGCTTGCCTTCGTGCGATTTTCTAGAACTGCGACGACGACTTGATCAAAATGAGCACTCGCACGTTCAATGATGTCGAGGTGGCCATAGGTGATTGGATCAAAAGATCCTGGACATACGGCGCGCTTCATGGGTGAAACGCTAGCAAGAGATGCCCGTGTTATCCATTCTCAGGCGTGATGGAGGCGGCATTAGCGTAATAAATCGTGGCCTGTCCATAATTTCGTTCACGCACTGGCTCATAAGACTCTGGCCATGTGAATTTTCCACCTTTGGCTCTGCGCTCTACTGCAATAAATGCATCACTTTTTAGAAAATTTCCTTGTGCAAGTAATCGCAATATTTCTTCTAATTCGGAACTTGGAAAATCATACGGTGGATCAATGTAAACCAGATGATATTGTTCATGAGCAGGGTCGGTTACAAATCTTTGAACTGAGATCGAGTAGAGATGAAACTTGCCTGTTGGTCCAGCTTTAGCAACTATTTCACTATTTGTTGTAATAGTTTTTATCGCATCACTCTCTTTCTCAACACCATGAACAAGAGTTGCTCCACGCGATAGTGCTTCAAATCCAACAGCTCCCGAGCCCGCGAAGAGATCGAGGACATGAAGTCCTAGAAAATCTCCGAACTCCGATGTAAGGGATGAAAACAAACCCTCGCGCGCACGATCAGAAGTCGGTCTCGTTGCACCTGAGACAGTCGAAAGCGTTCGCCCTTTTGCAACACCGGCAATAATTCTCATTGGTGCTAACCCTTATCTAGATAGTCGACCGCTTCATCGGCTTGCAGAACTTTTAGTTCGGCTTGCAGCAAAGGATAGGCGCTCAAATCACTATCGGTATCCACGAGCTCGCTCGCATCATTGCGTGCACTCTCAATGAGATCTTCATCGCGTAATACTCTCAAGAGCCGCAAATGCGATCGTGTTCCTGATTGATTACTTCCTAAAACATCACCTTCGCGCCTTTGATCCAGATCTATTCGTGAGAGTTCAAATCCATCCAAAGTCGATGCAACTGCTTCTAGTCGGGTTCTAGCCGGTGATTCAATTGGAGCGCTACTCACAAGCAGGCATAAACCAGGAGATGTTCCTCGCCCAACACGGCCACGCAACTGATGAAGTTGTGAGACGCCGAAGCGGTCTGCATCCATGATGACCATCACTGTTGCATTAGCAACGTCGACACCAACTTCAATAACTGTTGTTGAAACGAGTACATCCATCTCACCGGCTGCAAATGCTTTCATTGTTGAATCTTTATCATCAGCGCTCATTCGCCCATGCAGCATGGCTACTCGCAGCCCTGCCAATGGCCCACCGTGTAGTTTGGGAGCAAGTTCCTCAACGGAAGCTAGGTCACTTGTAGTCTCGCCAAAGAGAAAATCCATATCTGCATCTTCATTAGAAGTTGCACTGATACGCGGTGCGACGATGTATGCCTGATGACCCATCGCTACTTCTTCTTTGATTCGGCTCCACGCACGTTCAACGAATGCTGGCTTTTCTAATACTGGAACTACGTGAGTTGTAATTGGTTGCCTGCCAAGTGGTAGTTCGCGAAGTGTGGAAACATCTAAATCACCGAAGACTGTCATTGCAACTGTTCGTGGGATCGGTGTTGCAGTCATAACAAGTAGATGTGGAGGTTTCTCCGCTTTTTCCTTTAACGCATCTCTTTGTTCCACGCCGAATCTATGTTGTTCATCAACGACAATCAGACCTAAATCTTTGAACTCAACTTTTTCACCAAGGAGTGCGTGCGTGCCAATAACTATTCCAGCATCCCCTGATGCTGCCAGTGCAAGTGCTTCTTTACGTGCTGCAGCGCTTTGAGATCCAGTTATCAAAGTAACTTGCGTTGAATGCTCTGGTGCTCCAAGCATTCCACCGTGTCCCAATGTTCCAAGTAACTTTTCAAATGTTCGCACATGTTGGGCTGCTAAAACTTCTGTTGGAGCAAGTAAGGCTGCCTGTCCGCCACTATCTATGACGGATAACATCGCACGAAGAGCAACAATTGTTTTACCAGATCCAACCTCACCTTGTAGTAAGCGATGCATCGGATGCGATTGCGCTAAATCACTCTCAATTTCTTTGCACACTTCTATCTGACCACCTGTGAGTTGGAAAGGCAGGGAGGCATCAAATGCATCCAATATTCCCCCTGGTTTAGGTGCTCGGGATTGAGTGTGAAGTTTTCGTAATTCGTTGCGTCGAAGCACAAGAAGGAGTTGTAATAGAAATGCCTCATCGAAGGTCAATCGTTCCCGCGATAGCTCAGCACTATCTAAATCCATTGGTTTATGAAGTTGAATCAGCGCTTGTTGCAAGGTGGGATAAGAATGCTTTTCTCTAATTTTTTCAGGTAAGAAATCTTGGAGTTCATCGAGTGAATCGATTACTAATTCCATACATTGCGCAATCTTCCATGATGGCAACTTCGATGATGCGGGATAAACAGGTAAGTACTTTCCTGCAAAATCTTCCACCGCACTATCGACATCGCTGCCATCGGGAATCATTTCGTAATCAGGGTGAGCAAGTTGGCGCTTTCCATTGAAGAGGCCGACCTTGCCTGCAAAGAGTCCCTGTCTGCCAACTCGTAATTCTTTCTCTCTCCACGCTTGATTGAAGAAGGTGAGTGAGAGTTTTGCGCTTCCATCAGTGACGATTACTTCAAAAATACTCCCCTTGCGTCCCTGCAATCTGCGATTTGAAGCGCTGTGAACTTGGGCCAAAATGGTTACTTCATCACCTTCTTGCAATGTAGAAATATCGGTGAGTTCGCCTCGAACAACATAACGGCGTGGGTAATGGCGCAATAAATCGCCAACCTCTTTCATATCAAAAGTTGTCGAAAGGACTTTCGCGGTGCGATCTCCCACCACATTCGTGAGTCGTGTTTCGAGATCGGCCATGTCTATGATTCTGCCTCACAATGGGCGCTCATGAGCGCAATAGCGCTGCGCCCACGCCTGCGATTAGCCATCGGGGGTAGCCTCACGCTAATCTTGCGCCTTAGTAATTGACGCTAGCGACAAATCTGGCAAATAAATAAAAGGAGTACTGCTGTGGCATCAACATGCGATATCTGTGGCAAAGGGCCCAGCTTTGGCAATAACGTTTCACACTCTCAGGTAAAGACTCGTCGTCGCTGGAATCCGAATATTCAGCGCGTACGCACTCTTGTTGGTGGCGGAACAAAGCGTCAAAACGTTTGTACTTCATGCCTCAAGGCAGGAAAAGTTACACGCTAATTTTTTTCAATTGAAATGGCGCCAGGCATCTGGCGCTTTTTTCATTTCTAGACCTTCTACACCTGAGCCTGCTTCTACACGGCCAACAACAAAGCCATCTAAATCTTTTCCAGTTGCCAGGAATACGTGATCTTCTCCCCCACTAAAAATCCATTGCCAGGGATCGGCATCAAGGGCACTCGCTAGTTCGGCCATTTGATTGAATTCGGGATGGCTGGCGAACTTATCTTTATCGAAGATAAATTTTACAGATGAATCATTACTCATTTGTTCGGCTTGAATCACAAGCGCATCGCTGACATCACACATTGAGTGAGCTTTGGCATGAATCCAATCTTGTGCAATGTCGTAATCAAGTGTTGGCGCACTGAACTCATCTCGTGCATATTGTGATGCATCACTTTCTAATGTGCTTGCACTATTGAGAAGTAAATAACCTGCAGCAGACCACCCAGGAAGTGATGAACAATAAATACGATCACCAGGCTTGGCACCGCTTCGAAGTATTGGATCTTTCACCTTTCCGATAGCGCTCATTGAAATAACTTTCGAGTGCCCTCGTGCTAAATCTCCACCAACGACTACGGCACCTACGCTTTTTGCTTCGTGAGCGATTCCATCCGCTAGCTCTTCAATCCATTCCATGTTCTCGTTACCAGTAAGTGCAAGGGCTACAACTAAATATTGTGGCATGCCACCCATTGCATAAATATCTGCACAATTTGCAGCTGTAATTTTTCGACCAATTTCAAATGCTCCACTCCAACTCGTATTGAAGTGCGTGCCTTCAACTGCCATATCTGTTGTCACAACACTTTTATTACTTGTTTCGACAACAGCGCCATCGTCGCCGATACCCACTGGTACGCCTTTATGAGTCGTTCCAAAAATGGCAGCGACAGCAGCGATCACTCGCGCTTCATCGAAGTTCATAGCCTTAGCCTAATCGCACTAGAGAATATGTATGAATGGATGTAACCTCTGGCGTACACAGTAGAAGGAGAAGACCATGTCAGTACAGGCTTACATTTTGATTCAGACTGAAGTTGGTAAAGCATCAGGTGTTGCTAAATCCGTTTCAGCAATCGCAGGTGTCACTTTGGCTGAAGGCGTAACTGGTCCCTACGACGTCATCATGCGCGCCGAAGCGCCGAGCATGGAAGAGTTTGGTCGAGTAATTCTCTCCAAAGTACAAGCAGTCGCAGGAATTACACGCACGCTTACCTGCCCTGTTACTTACTAGTTACCCAAGACACCGTTAGTTCGTGTCAGTGCGCTTGCCAGTAAAGCGCTAATTACTTCTGTGTAATTTTTTCCAGTTGCTGCCCACATTTTTGGAAATACTGATGTTGGCGTAAATCCAGGCATTGTGTTGAGCTCATTGATAATAATTTCTCCATTAGCGGTATAAAAGAAATCAACGCGAGCAAGACCGGCGCATCCGAGGGCAACAAAGGCTTTGATCGCACTTTCTTGTATTTGTTTCGATGCTTGGGCTGGAATCGAAGCCGGTAATTCGATAGATGTGGCACCATCTAAATACTTAGCCTCAAAATCATAGAATTCGAAAGAATCGCTAATCTTGATTTCACCAACAACAGATGCGTGTGGTGCTCCATCAAATTCGAGGACTGCGCACTCGATCTCTTTGCCAGCTACGGCATTTTCAATAATCGCTTTGCGATCAAATGTATGAGTATCGGTAATTGCTTTCTCAAGTCCATCGGCGTTATGGACCTTATGCGTGCCACGACTGGAACCACCACGTGCTGGCTTTACAAATACTGGATAGCCGAGAGTTGCAATTCTCTTTGCGCATCCGCTCTTATCGTTAGCCCACTCTTCTTTAGTGACTACGAATCCCTCAGCAACTTTGATTCCAGCAGCTGCAAATATTGGTTTAGCAAATGATTTATCCATTGCAACCGATGAAGCAAGAACTCCGCTACCTACATAGGCAATATCTGCCATCTCACAAAAACCTTGGATAGTTCCATCTTCACCGTAGGGGCCATGAAGAACTGGAAAGATGATGTCAATATCTAAATTCTTGCCTTGGCTACTCAGTCCTGCAATATCTGCAACCACTGCTGGCGCACTTGGGTCAACATGAGGAAGTGCTCCATTAGATATTGATAGAGCGTAATCATTGGGAAGAAGCACCCAGTCACCTTGTTG
>CAMBGL010000047.1 GCA_945866155.1 Bifidobacterium breve | reverse complement strand
AATTTCTCAAAGATCCATCACGAGATGTAATTCCACACCTTGCACTTCCAATCGTTATGCATAACTTAGGAATTTTGTATGGTCGCGAAAAAGATGTCACTGAATGGATTTCTTGGGGACCAGATGTCTGGACAGCAACAGGGCCAGAGCGAGATGGCAGCGTGCTACATGCATACATCGACCGCGTCTACGAAGAGAGCATGAGTATTGAAAGTGGCGATGTTTGGCATCGCATCGCGCATATGGAAATTGAAGGTAGGCAAGTAAGCGCGATTGAATTTAGAGGAATCGTTAGTGTCATGTTGGCCGGTGGCCGAGACACAATGGTGAAGATGATTGCAGGAATTTTGCTGCACCTTGGCAATAATCCAGCAGATAAAGAGATGCTCATTGCTGAGCCAGCATTAATCGATAGCGCCGTGCAAGAATTCTTGCGCTACCTCACCCCAATTCCATGGATGGGTAGAACAACTGTTCCTGAAACAGGAGCCACAAATTTGCCTGATGATAGATATGTAAACATCAGCTTCGTATCTGGAAATTTTGATCCAGAAGTATTTCCAGATCCAACAACAATCAATTTGCGCAGAGAGCGCAATTCTCACGTTGCATTTGGCTTTGGACCACACACGTGTATTGGCAATCACTTAGCTGAATTTGAAGTCAGAGTCTTCCTACAAGTTCTCCTTGCGATGAACTTCAATTGGAGCATCTCGCCCGACACCGCCATCATGCGCTACCCAGATGAGCTCAGCACAGTGCCTCTGGTAATTGAGAAGCTCTACATCAGCCTATAAGCCCCATTTGTCAGCCTTAGGGTTCACAATGGTTTCATGTTCGAATTACTCTTTTTCACAGTCCTGATCTATCTATTCCTCAACCGCACCAAGAAACGTAAAAAGGCGCGCGGCCTAGATGCCGAATTGCGAGAACTAGTTGAAAGCTCCAACGATGCAACTGGCATTGGCTTAGATATAAAGAACTTCTTGCTGCGCGTCATTGAAGATGACAATAACGATGTTGAAAAGTTCAGTGATCGCCAATTGGCCGAGGCTCAGCGCATTCTGGATCGAGCAGGCCCAGGTGCCCTGTATTGGATGACTGAGATTGCAGCCCAACTCGCTTTCTTGGGCGCTGCGCAAATCAATGGAATTCCAACGAATGTAAATCACGAACTAGGGGAGTCGGCAACGGCTGCCGATATCGTCAAAGTAGTTATTAGGCCATAAACGGCGACACGCACCAATGCATTTGTCAGTGGCGGGCTTTACCGTAATTCCATGATCATCAACTGTCAGAACTGCACTATGCGCGCTATTGCCTGTGGCGATTGCGTTGTCTCATTCTTTCTCGATGCCCCTGAGGCCAAGCCTGATCGCGAAATCACACCAGCAACAGTGAGCGCACTTGAGCTACTTGCAACAAATGAGTTAGTAAAACCACTTCGTTTTGTTTCAGGTGGCTGATTAATCTTGTGTTTGAAGGGGCTTGAACTAAAAACCGAACCTCAATGACTTTATTGGTCTGCGTGTTCGAATGCTTTAGAGCAAGTATCACTAGCCTCAGAGAATGAATCAGAGAGTTCTCTGGATTAGTCTCGCGGTTTTTTCTTTTTCAACTTTACCTATCGGGTTAGCAAGCGCCGATGTAACTCCGGTAGTAGAAATCGAACAAAGCACAAGTGGAAGAATGGTCCTTAGGCCGTGCGCATCACCGGCACACCTCACATGCATCGAATCCCTTAGTGCAATTTTGCCTAACGGAACCACAAATGAGTTCAAACTTCTTCAAGCCCCAACTGGAAACTACTTAGATTCCAAGAATCAGGTCACCGAAAATAGCCTTACGTCGTGGAGTTTTGTCGATATTGATGGAACAACTCGTCAGATCTATACCGATGGAAATCTCAGCGGTGAAAATTACAGAGGCGAACAAGTAAATTTCAATTTACAGCCCAAAATGACTTTTGCATTTGTTGATCCTCCGATCAAAGATGTTACCTCGGGCATCAAGTTCAAGTTTGTTTTTAGAAGTTCGTGGGTTGTTCCTGTAGCAGCTTTTCTAATGGCAGCGAATGCTGACTATAGAGATGAAAAAATTGAAAATGGACACCGATATACATACATAGGCTCTCCATTTATTGGAACAAATTATGCGGGGCGCCCACTTATTGGTCTATCCAATGAAGAATCGGATCAAACAAAATCTGATTCTGAAAACATACGAATGTATTTCCTCATTGATCATGCAAGTTCTATTCCTGGTGGCTCATACGGGGATACTCGATGTAGCAAATTGGGTTATCCAGTGACATCACATAATGCCTATGGTGGTGGCATTCCCCGCCTTGTCGATAATGACACAATGAAATTTGAAATTTACTCTCCACACTTGCTATCTACGGGAGGGCTATCTACGGGATTTTTCACCACGTACATGTCTGTTGCTTGGATGGATTGCATGTGGCCGGGCAACAATGTTTCAAAATCTCCTAAAGTTGAAGTGTCAGTAATTAATTCTGATGGAACTACCCAGGTTGCAACAACATCATTCAAAATTGAGAATGGTTTTCTTGTAGTAAATGCTCGAGGTTTTCATTTCAGCGCGCCCACTGTTCAACTCAAAGTTATCAAGGCAGAGAACCCAACTCCTGTAGTTAGTGCCTCACCCACACCCATGGCAAGTGAGAAGGCAGTGGTGGCTGCTCCTGTTATAAAGTCTCCAAAAAAAGTTACGATCAGCTGCATAAAAATGAAGACTTTGAAGAAAATTACAGGTACAAATCCAAAGTGTCCTTCTGGCTATAAAAAGAAGTAGACGGGTATTGCTTCTTTATCTTGACTCACCGTATTCCATATTCCCTATGAGCTCATTTATTGCTAGTTTGTCCTAATGAAAATAGAGAGATTCACTAGAGCACTAACTGCCCTTGCAATTGGATTAGTTGCAACAACGTTGAGTGCGCCATCCGCGCACGCCAGTCTCTCTATTCCTAAAGGCCCACTCGCAGCATGTAGCGCAGCCTCATCTGACTATTGCATCGAAAGTGTTTCACTCACACCAGTTGGTGCAAAGGCAATTGCACTCTCATGGGTTGCAACTGGTGGTGCAGGAGCAACTGCGGGCAATGCAAATAACGTTGCCGCAGGTAAAGAATTACCAGGGCGCTGGAGTGCAGCCGATGCATTTGCTGCCGAGAATTACGACGGGCTCTACCTAGAGGCTCAGAATGCAAATGAGTTTGTTCCCTGGATCATCATTGATGCAAAGCCAACATATTCTCCAGGAAATAAAGTCTCACTTGCAGCACTTCCAACGAGTCCAACTACACCCGTGAACTTGAACTCTGAAGTTGCCATCGGCATAAAGATTCGAATCTCTGATTTTCAAGTGGGTGTAACTTTCGGTGTTGTCACTGATGCAACGGTCAACATCACAACAACTGATGGTAAGAATGTTTTCGAATTCTCTGGCTACCCTGTAAAGGTTCCAACAGCTAAGAGCTCAAAGGATTGCACAGGAGATAAAGGCGTTGCATCAACTGTCGTTACTCAATTCCAAAGCGTGATTGTTCCCTCCAATGATCCAATGGGCTTTTCGATTCCTGGAAGCGCAGGAAAGATCTACGTTGGCTCAAATGGAATATGCAAACTCTCAACACCTACATGGAATGCCGACAAGAAAGCATTTAGTTATAAGGCAAGTGCACCACGCCTTGCACCAGATGGCACAACGGTAAATACAGGTTTCTACTTCGCATCAATTTCATACGCTGATGCAATCGCACTCTGGAATCTGACCCGACCAGAAGATGCAGCAACAGCGCTCGTTGTCTCAGTTCGAACAGGTGCGGGTGGCTCAACTGCTGCACTTGCAAATGTCTCTGCTAAAAATGGCAAAATTGTTATTCAGGTTTCAGGTTTTGAATACCCGGATCCAGCACTCGATATCTCACTCAATCCCGCATATACCGATTTAGGTAAGCCATCTTCGGAGGGCAATATGAGTGTCGCTGCATCAGAACAGCAGATGAGCACACCGAAGAAATCCACAACTGCAACAAGTAGAGGCAGCGTGGCAAAAGCTAAGACCACAACCATTGCTTGCGTAAAGGGAAAGACCACCAAGAAGGTAACGGCTGTAAAGCCTGTGTGCCCAGCAGGATTCAAGAAGGTCTAGCGAGTTTCGATTAGAGCCACTTTTCTTTTTTGAATCTGTAGAAAAGATACCCGCTCAATGTAGCGATAACGCCAAGGACCAGTGGATAACCAAATTTCCATGTTAGCTCTGGCATAGTTTCAAAGTTCATTCCATACAGGCCTGCAATCATCGTCGGCCCTGCAGCAAGTGCCACCCATGCTGAGATGCGACGAACATCTTCGTTTTGTCGCACCTGCACGTGTGCAAGATCTGCTTGTAAAACAGTTGTCAAAAGTGAGTCCATACCAGTTGCGTGTTCATGTGCGTGTTGAAGATGATCTACCGTATCGCGGAAAAAAGGCTTGATTGCAGAGGGGGCAGCAGTAAAAATCTCCGATGAAATCTTTTGCAATGGCAATATAAGTGGCTCGATTGCATGGCGATATTCAATTACCTCGCGCTTGAGGAAATAGATCTCTTGGCTATAGGTCTTTCTCTTTCCACTGAAGACCTTGTTTTCAATATTAATCACGTCGTTTTCTAATTCTGTAGCAATTTTTGTATATTCATCGATCACACGGTCAGCCACTGCGTGCAATACAGCAAAGGGACCCATATTGAGTTGTTCAGGCTTTGCTTCAATGTCGTGGCGCACGGTCGTGAGCGGAGTTCCTTCACCATGTCGAACAATGACAACGAAGTGTTTATCTACAAAGCACATCAGTTCACCGGTTGAAATTTCAGAACGTGCTTCGTTATAAAAAACAGTCTTGATAACAAAGAAAGTTAGGCCGTCATAATCTTCAATCTTGGGGCGCTGTTTAGCAGAGACTGCATCTTCAATTGCAAGTGGATGAAAGTTGAGTTCTCCCACGACATGATCAAATTCTTCTTGTGTTGGTTCAGCTAGGCCCACCCAGACAAAGCCGCCATTTTTGCGAGCAATATCTACCTGGTCAGAAATATCGGGCGGGCCCTGAACACGACGTCCCTCTTGATATAGCGCGATATCTACGATCACAGAATGAAGTATGCAACAGGTGTGAAGCTCGATAGCCCTGAAAGATAGCGTGTCGCCCTTGAGCGCACACATTCGTTCACCGAAACTTCATAGTAAGTAAATCAAAAGAACCTGTAATTCTTGGCAGTAATTTCTTAGATTTAGAGGATGACACACTCTGGTTCATCAGCATTTGCAGAAGTAAATGAAAAGGTTGCGCAAGCAGGCGAACTCCTAGCTCTCAAACCGGGACTTATTAGAGCGCTGAGTAGTTGTGAACGTGAAGTTGTCATATCAATTCCACTTCGTCGTGGTGACGATGTGGAAGTTCTCACAGGTTATCGAGTTCAGCATTCCAGTGCTCGCGGCCCACGCAAAGGCGGCATCCGTTTTCATCAAGATGTAGATCTTGATGAAGTCCGTGCTTTGGCATCACTGATGACATGGAAAACGGCACTTATCGATGTTCCATTTGGTGGAGCAAAAGGTGGCGTAGCAGTTGATGCATCAAAACTATCTACAATCGAAAAAGAAGAAATCATCCGACGCTGGACCCGTTCCCTGGTTCACGTCTTAGGTCATCATCGAGATATACCAGCACCAGATATGGGAACAGATGCTCAAACAATGGCTTGGTTGATGGATGAATACCATCGACTAGAAGGTTTTCAACCTGCATGCGTTACGGGTAAGCCAGTTGAGCTTTTTGGCGCAGCAGGTCGAGAAGAGGCTACAGGTCGCGGAGTTGCACAGATTGCTGCAGCAACATTGGAAAAACATGATGTAAAAATCAAAGGGGCCACTGTTGCTATTCAGGGCTTCGGAAATGTTGGACGTTATGCAGCACTTGTTTGCCAAGAAATGGGAATGAAAGTAATTGCTATCTCTGACGTTTCTGGTGGAATTGTAGATAAAAAGGGAATTGATATCTCTTCAATTTTTGGGCACAAGACTCTTGAGAATGTACAGGCTGAAGAGCGCATTGGATCTGCTGAAGTACTTGAAATAGAGTGCAATGTATTGATTCCGGCAGCATTAGGTGGAGTTATCAATGAGAATAACGTCTCTCGTATCAATGCTGACTTTATTGTCGAAGGCGCAAATCAACCTATAACGATTGCCGCCGATCGTGAACTCCGAGTGCAAGGCGTAGTGATTGTTCCAGATATTTTGGCAAATGCCGGTGGTGTGATGGGTTCATATTTTGAATGGACACAAAATATTCAAGAGTTTAGCTGGCCCCTTGATAAATTCCGTCGTGAGCTAGATGCTCGTATGGAAAAAGCATTTGGCAATGTTCACAAGGTTTCCAAGAAATATTCAGTTGATTTACGAACTGCAGCATTTGTTGTATCTGTAGGTCGCGTAGCAAAGGCATTTGAGTTGAGAGGTTCATTAGTATGACAAAGTACTTCAATGATCTAATTAAAACATTACGTTTTGCCATGGATAGTAGAAAGTTCAAGAAAAATCGCTTCAAAAAAGGACGCGGAGAAGATTTCCACCACGAATAATCTATCAAGCAGTAATTATGAAGCGACGTTGGTGCGGATGTCTGAACTCAAATCTTCGTATGTCGCGATCCATGAATAACCACATTCGCAGCACATTGTCATTGGGCCAAACTCTTCGTTAGAGATGATTTCCAAGTCGACTGAACGACAGACGTAACACGTTGGAAAATCAAGCATTTGAGGCATGAGAACTTCCCTTCGTTTTATTTGGAACTCGAATGGGGAAGCAGTAATAGTTTCGACCTCAAAACTCAAGAAGAAGGCTCTGTGAAAGTGTATGTATTATGAATATCGCTCAAACTCTGGCTGAGTGATTGTGTGATTAGCCAAGCTTGCGAGAATTAAGCAAAATATCTAGAAAACTTCTCTCACGACGTAACTCAATTTCAATGGCCTCAATTGCCCGGCGAGAGCGGCTAAACAAAGCCCGTTCATCAGCTTCGAATTGCGAGTCGGCGCTCTCGCTATCGCGAGGAGCGTTGAAAATAAATGGTGAGTGAAACGGATCCATGAAGAGATGATGGGGCAGCCATCTCAACAGGGAATGAGGCGTAAGTGAATGTGCGGTGAGATGCTGGTGAAGGTTGAGAACGCGCCACGAGCCCAATAGATTGCCCGAACACCTGTTCGAATACTGTGCTACTCTGCGCTTCCCCCAAAAGAAATACCCTCAGGAAGCCCCTATGCCTGAGGCAGATTTGTCAGCCCCGCAGAGTAACTTCTCCACTCCGTCCGAAGCTCTATTGCCTCAAGAAAGGCCACGGTGAGTACAGAAAACAAACCTGATGAGAAAGAACTCTGGAAGAAAATTCCGGCAAGTGTTGGAACAGAGCGCGCAGAAACATTTATTGAACTTAGCCATTTGGCATACGACCGTGGGGATCACAAGGCAGCACTTGCCTTATGTCAAAGCGCTCGCGAAATTTATGAAGGTCAATCAACATTCGTTGGAACATCGCGAATGCTCCATGTCTATGAAGGAATTACCTGGTCGCTTCGCAAATTAGATCGCGACGCCGAAGCTGCCCAAGTTGCACTCGATGCTGCCGAATTACTCAAAGATGAAGATGCTGCTGCATCAATAGAAATGTTTCGCGATGCGGGCCGTTTCTATTACGCCGCAGATGAATATGAAAAATCTTTAGAGTGCCATACAAAGGCGTTAGAAAATGTTGACCCAGATATCTCTGATATCACAATGGGAATCGATTACTACAACGTTGGCTCTGCCAGCGTCCAACTCAAGCGTTATCCAGAAGCACTTGCAGCGCTACAGAGCGCTCGCTCATATTTCAAAAAGGAGAGAGAACCAGAGCGTGTTTACTACTGCGATGAATACATCACGGTGTGCAATATCGAACTTGGTAATAGCGTAGAAGCATTGCGCCATGCACAAAAGGCTTTGGATTTTGCGATTACGTCACAGAAAACAATTCTCGAAATCTGGGCCAGATATCGCATGGGCTGTGCCAAAGTTCTGATTGGTGAAGTAGATGAAGCAGAAGATGAACTACGCCAATCACTTTCTATGAATGCAAATGCATGTCACACAGACTGGGATCTTGCCATTGACCTTGAGAAAGAGATTGCAAAGATTCTCGTTTCAAAGGGAAGAGTTGCCGAATCCGATGAAATACTTCGACGCATTGCAAACCTTGAAGAAATCATGGAAGACGAGGAGTGAGTTTCTCACGTCGCATACTTCTTACAATTTCACTCTTTCTCACCTTTTGGGTAGTCACTCTTACATTTAGTGCTATTCAACCGCTTCTGCCTACGGCAACAGTTCTAGATA
>CAMBGL010000046.1 GCA_945866155.1 Bifidobacterium breve | reverse complement strand
GAGCCAACATTGGTTGCAACTATCGGTAAACCAGCTTGTGCTGCTTGAATCAAAGTAAGTGGAATACCTTCATTATCACTACACAAAATGGCAATATCACTAGCAGCCAATATCGCATCAGTATCGCTGCGCCATCCAAGAAATGTCATTGGTAACTCATCGTGGCGAGCACGCTCTTTGCTACTTTCAAATTGTTCGCCTTCACCCGCTACAAGGAAATGAACTTTGATTCCACGGGCTTCAAGTAGAACTGCGACATCGAGCAATCTATCGGGGCGCTTAATATATGTAAGGCGTCCAACAAATGTGCAATAAAGAGTTGCTGCATCTAGACCAAGTTCATTGCGCTTTGCATTGCGATCAACAGGTTTTGGCTCAGGCAGGCCGGGGAAGAAAACTAAGAATTTCTTTGCGCTACCAATCCCAACTGCGAGCAGATCATTCTTTACGACATTGCCAATAGCAATGATTCGATAAGTAAATATTGCCAAAATGCGCTCTGTTGCAATCAAGATTGCTCGCTTGAGCGCATTGAAATATCCATGAAGTAGGTGACCATGGAAGGTGTGAACTCTCTTAGCACCTCCTCCTGCAACAATTGATGCAAGTCGGCCGAGTACTCCTGCTTTTGCGGTGTGAGTATGAATCACATCAGGTTTGATTTTTTGGATGAGTTTTACAAGAGCAAAGAAAGAGGATAAATCTTTGAGCGGCGATACAGATCGCCCAAGTGCGTTGATTCGGATTGCAGGAATATCAGTTGCAACGGTTTCCAAATAATCTGCTTCGCCATCGGCGCAATATCCAGTTACTAAGGTCTGCTGGTACTTTGATGAATCCATCCCACGCATCAATTCGGCCACGATGACAGCAGGCCCACCAACATTCATGCGGGCAATTACCTGCATAACCTTTATCGGTTGGGTTGCCGCGCTCATGTGCTTATCTTCTCGCAAAAAGCGCGATAATTGCTCCACATATGACGCCTTCACAATTTATCTCTACCTGCACAGCAGATGCCATAGACCAAGCAGCTGCGCAACTACGTGCTGGCTCATTGGTGGCATTCCCAACTGAAACTGTTTACGGACTCGGCGCTGATGCAACGAATGCAAGTGCGGTTGCAAGAATTTATGAAGTCAAAGGACGCCCGCAGGATCATCCCCTCATTGTTCATATTGCTTCAATGAACGATATGGATAAGTGGTGTGAAGAGATTCCTGCATATGCAATCGCCTTAGCGCGTGATTTTTGGCCGGGGCCAATGACACTTATATTGAAACGCTCACGCCTTGCCCAAGATTTCATCACGGGTAGCCAAGAAAGTGTTGGAGTCAGAGTTCCTGATCACGTGCTTGCCCTCGCACTCCTGAATGCATTTTCAAAAATCGGTGGCGCTGGCATTGCAGCTCCTAGCGCAAATAGATTCGGTCAAGTCTCACCAACTACTGCAGAAGCGGTCCAAGAAGAGATCGGTAATTACTTACAGCCCCACGATCAAATAATGGATGGGGGAGCATCACACGTTGGTGTTGAATCAACGATTATTGATTGCACAAATCTACGTCCACGAATCTTGCGACCAGGTGCAATAACAGAGGAAATGATTATCAATTCAACGGGGCTTTCTTTATTAGAAAATGTAGATGATGTTATTCGAGTCAGTGGTTCGCTGGAAAATCACTACTCACCACAAGCAAAAGTAATTTTGAATACGCATGCAATCAAAGGTCAAGGCTTCATCGCGCTCGCAGAGATATCAACTCCTCAAGGCGCAATCCGGTTGGCGGCCCCTCGCGATATTGATGAATATGCGCGCTCTCTTTATTCAGCGCTTCGAGCTGGTGATAGCCAAGGAATTACAGAAATCGCAGTTATTCAACCTGAGGGCGAAGGCCTTGCTGTGGCAATTAGGGATCGATTACTGCGTGCATCACGCGGAAGATAGAGCCAAAAAACTCCGATACGATTCGCCTGCGACTTAGAGTATTGAAATGTAAGTGCGCAGTGGGGCCTATAGCTCAGTCGGTAGAGCAACGGACTTTTAATCCGTGGGTCGACGGTTCGAGCCCGTCTGGGCCCACCATCGAAAGTCACAGGTGAATCGCAGCAGAAATCCCTCGTTACAAATTACTTCACCGAGATAATAAGAATATGAAGAGAAAAGTAGTTATCTCCCTCGCCCTTGTTTTATCTTCGCTCGCCTCAATCCCAACGGCGTGGAGCGCAACAACACTATTGGGCTCTATTAGTGCGATTACTACAACCCTTGATCAAGGCACCGTCACGCTTACTCCACCGACAACAAATTCACCTGGTGCATTTAGCGTCTCATTTGATAACCCAACAATTGCAAGCGCAAAGGGATTAGTTGTCACATTATTAGCACCAGGAACTACGAGAATCACATTTACTCAAGCAGCAAGTGGTGCATATGCAAGTGCAACGCGTACCGTTCAATTCTATGTACGTCCCGGAACTCCAAAACTTGGCGTATTTGCTTCAAAAACTGTTGCACTCAACACCAACTCACTCACACTTGATGCCCCGACATCGACATCTAAAGGATCCTGGACATTTACTTCATCCGATGCCGCAATTGCATCAGTGAGTGGAAATAAAGTTAGCTTCCTCGATGGTGGAAAAGTAACCATTACAGCAACACAAGCTGCAACTAATGAATGGTTGACCGCTAAAGCGACAATGGAACTCACGATTACCGCGGTCACGCCCACACTTGGAACTTTTACGAGTATTACTTTGACAATCGATAGCATTGCGAAAGTAGATCTAACTCCGCCGACATCTAATTCTGTTGGTGGTTGGACATTTACTTCTAGCGCTCCTGGAGTTGCGACGATTTCAGGTGTAACACTGACTCCACTTCGCGCTGGTACAACAACAGTTACTGCCAAGCAATTACCATCAGGCGGTTATAGCTCTGCAAAAATAGCGATGGTTGTGACTGTCTTAGCTGCAGACCCAATTGTTGGAAGCCTTTCAGATATCACCGTGACTCAAAGTGCCACATCATCTCCATCTATTTCCCTCGTCGTTCCTACTTCTAATTCAACGGGTGCATGGACGCTGACATCATCGGATGCCAAAGTTGCAACTGTTGATGGAAACAATGCGCGAATAATTGCGCCAGGAAAGACAACAATTACTGCCCAGCAAGAAGCATCTGCAAAATTTGGTCCTTCAAAGCCAGTAACAATGACGCTGACCGTAAAGGGAACTCCTACATATACGGCGCTACCTAATCTTGAAAAATTAGCAGGAGATCCTGATGTTGTAATTGTGAATCCCGTATCTAAATCAGATGGCACATGGACATATATTTCAAGTGATCCAAAGATTGCAACAGTTTCAGGAAACTCAATTAAATTAGGTGATGCAGGTTTAGTCACGATTACTCTGTCACAAGCAGCATCTGCGTACTGGGTTGCAGGTATGTCTCAATTTACAATTCGCGTACTCGGTGTAACTCCAACTATTGGTGCATTTGAACCGCAATCAATTGCTGCAGAAGATACGGCTGCAAGGATAAAGAATCCAACTTCTAACTCACCAGGAGTTTGGACTTACTCAGTACTTGATGAAAAGGTGGCAAAAGTTGTCAATGGGAATGTTGTTGGCGTAGTACCAGGAACAACAACACTTTCAGCAGTTCAATCACCAGGTGGAAAATATGGTCAGTCAAATACAGTGCAGACAACTCTTACTGTTACCGCCAAAGTTGCAGGAGCCACCCCGAAGCCAACAGTTTCTCCATCAGCATCACCGACTCCAAAGCCAACTACGTCAACTTCAACAGGAAGCACAAGCATCAAAGTTTCTGTTGCCAAGCGAGTAATGACGATTGTCGCGGTTGGATCAAGGACTGGGCTGAAAGTAACAATTAATGGTGTTATCGCAAAAATTGGCGATAACCCTGTGAAGTCAGGAAATAGAACAGTTCTTGCAACTCTTGGAACAAAAGTTATTTATATGAAAACATTCAAGATTAAATAACTGTCCTACAAGGCTCATTCCTGTGCCATCATTACTGAGTGCATTCATCCTCTCCTTCACCTAAAAAAAGTAGTAGCTGGCTTGGCCTCTATATCGCTTTGGGCATTGTGTGGGGATGTTCCTTTATCTTTATAAAATTAGGTTTGGAATTTCTCACTCCAGTTGGTGTTGCCTTCGGTCGAGTCTCTTTAGGTGCCCTGACATTAGTTTTTTGGGCTCGATATAAGAAGATTGCCCTACCAACAGATAAAAAGGTCTGGGCTCATTTGTGGGTTGTTGCCATGTTGCTCAATGTTGTTCCGGGTGTTCTATTTGCTCAAGCCGAAACACAAGTAACTTCAATTCTTGCAGGAATAATAAATGCAGTCACGCCATTGATGACTTTGCTTGCAATCATGATTGTATTTCGCGGCGAAAAATTGAAGAGCTTTCAAATTATTGGTCTACTACTCGGCTTTTTAGGAGTACTTACGGTTCTCGGAGCGTGGAACGGACTTGGAGCGAATCCAATAAGCGCTGTGCTTGCATTATTGATTGCGGTTACGTGTTACGGCTTCTCTTTTCCATATACTCGAAAATTTGTTTTTCCATACAAATTAAAGCCAGAAGCAATGGCGGCGACGCAAGTTTCCTTAGGTGCAGTAACCCTTCTGCCTTTTTATCTAATAGATGGAATAGCAAAAGACGAATATCGCCCCGGACCTGTCTTTGCAATGATCGCACTTGGCGTATTTGGAAGTGGCTTTGCCTATATTTGGAATTTCAAAATCATGGAAGCTGCAGGTAGTGCAATTGCTAGCTCTGTAACGTATGTAACTCCGCTAGTAGCAGTCATAGTTGGAATCATTTTCTTAGGCGAAGGAATTACTTGGAATGAACCCGTTGGAGCGCTCGTAGTTTTAGTAGGCGCTGCAATAGGTCAGGAAAGAATTAAACTTAGTCGATAACAAATGGTGCCCGAATAGGTCCCAGCTCGATACCCGCTGCCGCATGATCTGTCTTCTCGCCGCGAGAAGCTTGAGCTGCATGAGCGTTGTCATGCCAGCGTTCTTCAATTTTGCCGTATCGCCATAGCAATAGAGCAATAGCCCACACAACTACAAATCCTCCAACAATGTAGTAGCCAGCACTATTGAGATTGAATGCCAGCGCGATATCCCAAAAACCACCAGAGAGATTGAGTTGACGTGCAAGAACTTGGCAAAGTTCAAGACCGCCAACAAAGAGTGCAACCGCGACAGAGAGTCCAGTAATAATGATGTTGTAATAAACCTTGCGAACTGGTTTTGAAAATGCCCACCCATATGCAAAGTTCATAAATGAACCATCGATTGTGTCGAGCAAACTCATTCCACCTGCAAAGAAGAGTGGTAAAGAAATAATTGCCCACCAAGGGAGCCCTGCAATTACTGAAGATCCTGCAAGAACGAGTAAACCAATTTCAGTTGCAGTATCAAAACCAAGACCAAAGAGAATTCCTAGCGGATACATTTTCCAAGAAGCATCGATACGACGAGCGATTGGACCAAAGAAGCGCATAAGCAATCCGCGAGAGTTAAGGTGTTTTTCTAACTCTTCTTCGTTATACATACCTTTTCGCATTTTAATAAATACACCAACAATAGAGAATAAAACAATGAGATTGAGAATTGCAATAAGCATTAAGAATGTTCCGCTGACAGTTAGGCCTATTAGTCCGGTGTAATGTTGCAATGATGAATCTTCATCTCTGAGTTGTTCGCCTAGCGCTTTAATTCCAAAGTTCAACATTATTGCTAAGAAAAAGACAACTGATGAATGACCAAGAGAAAAGAAAAACCCAACAGCAAGTGGTCGCTGACCTTCTGACATTAGTTTGCGAGTCGTATTATCAATTGCACTAATGTGATCAGCATCAAATGCATGACGCATACCTAATGTGTATGCAAGAACAGCTGTGCCCCAACCGAAAAGAGAGCCATCGCTGAGTTCGTAATTGCCACTTGTTGCTTTCCACATAAGTAGCGCACCAGAAATATGTAGGAAAGCAATCACGCCAAACATTGCAGCCATGCGTCGCCACTCAGCACTTGTAAGGCGGTCGCGTAGAGGCACCTTGGGGACGTTCTTTACAACGGTATTCACACAAGCTCCTTTATAGATGCAAATCATTTGCAGGTAGAAGGGTAAAGCACCCATTACTAAGCGTCCACTTGAAATACGCCTGTATGGTCTGGCCCATGAAGCGCCTGCTTGTTCTAACGATGCTTCTAGGGCTAGTCCCTAGTTATGCCCAGGCAACAGAGTCATGTAGTTGGGATTCATTGCCAGGCTGGGTGGCGCGCGAAAATAAGAAGGTCGGTGCTAAAGATTGGGCAAAGTCCTTACCCGTAAAGATGAGTGCAGATTTCTCTCGACGCAAGAAGGCAGATCGTATTGAAGGTTATTTTTCAACAACAAGTGTTAGTTGTGGCGAAACTGCTGAACTCATACTTATTAATCCACCGAAGAAAACGTCAGTCTCAATTTTTCGCACTGGCTATTACAAAGGTAAAGGTGCTCGCCTTATTTCTAAAGAAGTAATCCGTGGAGATTGGTCATTTACGCCAAGTAAGTCAACGCCTCCGGGTCAATATTTATTTCGCTTAGATTCTCCGGGAAAGATTTCTTCTTTTGTGCCACTGGTTATCCGAAATCCAGAAGTACCAAGTGAAATGACTTTTATTTCTTCGGTCCTCACATGGCAGTCATATAACCAGTGGGGCGGAAAGTCACTTTATAAGGGAGAAGATGCCACGAAAGAAACACGAGCAAGTGAGGTTTCTTTTGATCGTCCCTATGATGGCGACGGCGCGGGACAAGTTAGATATATGGAATTGCCGCTATTGAAAATTGCAGAAAAATTGGGAATTGATATTAGTTATGCAACGGATTTTGATTTAGATTCCAACAAAGAATTATTGAAAAATACAAATGCGGTGCTCTTTGGTGGGCATAGTGAGTATTGGACAATTGAAATGCGCGCCTCCGTTGAAGAAGCAATAGCTAATGGCGTTAATCTCATAGTTTTAGGTGGTAATACGGCATATAACAAAACGACACTCTCATTAGATAAAAGAGCAATGTTAGAAATCATTCCTTGGCGGGACGTGGCAGTGAACGCCCCCGAATCAATCTTTCTCGGATCTCAATTTCTAACACTTGGAATACGGCGAGATTTAGTTATTTCAAATCCCGAACGCTGGCCCTTTAGTACCTTGAAAAATGTAACAAAAATTGAGGGAATAATGGGATACGAAGTCGATTCTCCGCTCTATTCACCAGGTCCTGGCGTTGAATCACTTGGAGCAATGAACATATTGCCCACAGAAAAGCGCAAAATAGCGATGAGTACTTATTATTCGGCGCCAAGTGGTGCCGGGGTGCTCAATATAGGCACCAATGGATGGGTCTGTGCGATTGAGAATCTCTGTCCGTGGGGCTATAAATTCAGCACTGCAACCTCGACTGTAATTACCACGGTAACCCAGGAGATCCTTCGCAAGGCAGCTACTCCTAAACTGGGAGAAACTCACCCAGCCATTATCGATATTCCCGAGCGTCTCTAAGAATTAGCGTATAGAGTCAAGCGCACCAAGCGCGGAAATGGAGAGCTGCATTGAGCGAAGACGATGGCATGGAAGAACTCGTAACAGAAGAGATGTTGTGGGATCGAATTCCTGAAGTCGAAGGTGCAGAGCGTGCAAGTACGTATTACGAATTAAGTGCGCGGATTTATGCGCGCGGACAATATGACGAAGCACTCGCATTAGCTGAAACTGCTTGTGATATTTACGATCAACTTGGCGGAGCTGCACCGAGTGAAGGTGTTGCGCAAGCCTATTCAGCAATTGGTTACAATCTCAATCAGTTAGAACGCATGGATGAAGCGGCAACTGCAATGAGTAAAGCAGTAAAGATTTTGCGCGAAAACAAATCACCTATTGCACTTGAACTTGCCTGCACGTTGGGTGAGTGGTGGTACACATCCAAGAAGTATGACGAGGTAATTTCAACAATGAATGAGTGCGCTCAAGAGCACCTTGTTGATGGAAATGAAATTGGCGCAGCAAATGATTTACATCTCATAGGTTGTGCCCAACGTGAATTGAAAAAATATGATGAAGCAGTCGAATCTTTCTTTGAAGCACGTAGACTTTTCAAGAAAAATAAAGAAGTAATCCATGTTGCCCGCTGCGACCAAAAGATCGCTTCCTGTCTTATCGAACTTGGCGAAGGCGAAAAGGCCTTAGAACGCGCTCGCAAAGCAGTGGATGTCTTTGAAACTGCCCATGATCACCGCCGTGAAACCTTTGCCCTCTTTGAATACGGGAAAGCCCAAATCCTTCTTGAGCAGTATGAAGAAGGTCTAAATACGTTAGATCAAGTGCTCATGGTTGCAACAGAAGATGAGCCAAAAGATTTTGAATTCCTTGTCGATATTGAAACTCGTATGGCAAAGGTGATGCGCCTTCAAAATCGTGAGGCAGAAGCAGTTGAGATTGAGCGCCGATTGAAATCAGTCACTGAAGCGATGGAAGAAGAAAAAGAAGA
>CAMBGL010000045.1 GCA_945866155.1 Bifidobacterium breve | reverse complement strand
TGGCAGAGCATGGTTGAACCACTCGCTGGCGGCTTTGCGGGAGCAATAAGTGAACTCCTAGATAATGCGATGCAAGCACAAGCAGGTGAAGGAGAAGCAGAAGCTCTCAATATTCCAGTAGGAGCAATTGCGGGGCTGCTGCGCTCATTTATTGGCTCACTCATGGCGACTCAATTAGGTCAATCAGTAGGTGGACTATCTGCAGGAATGACAGGTGCCCACGATGTTGGTCTGCCACTACTTGATCCTGCATATCCAGCACTCGTTCCACAAAACATCAATGAATGGGGCAAGGATTTAGATATTCCTATGGAGGAAGTGCGCATATTTCATGCACTTCGCGAAGCCGCAATCGCGCGCCTCTTTGCACATAACCCTTGGTTAGTTTCATATATACGAAGTGCTGTAACTGAATATGGCAAAGGGATTCGAATAGATATCGAAGCAATTCAACGCCAGGCACAAGATGCATTTGAATCTGCTCAAGAAAATGGAGAATTTGATCCAACTAATCCTGAGAGTTTCTCACTTGCACTCAATAAAGGAATATTTACACCAGAGGAAACCCCTGCTCAAAAAAGTGCACTTACAAAATTAGAAACTGCGCTCGCCCTCATCGATGGATGGGCAGATGAAGTAAGTGCGAACGCTGCTGGAAATCGTCTTCCACATATTGGTGCACTCAGTGAGACACTGAGGCGTCGTCGCGCTACCTCGGCTCCGGCCCAACAACTATTTTCATCACTCTTTGGTTTAGAGGTTTCACCGCGACTCACTCGTGAAGCAAAAACGTTCTGGAGCAAAGTTTTAGAACTTACAGATATTGAATCGCGTGATCGCATATGGGGTGGTTTTCTGCCAACGGCTGAGGATCTTTCAACGCCGGAAATATTTATCGCCAGCACAACCATCCCTGACGATCTCAGCAATCTTTAAAAGCTTTAAAAGCGAAGTCCCCGGGCGCACATTCAATATCTGCCTTCCCCTTGCAGATATAGAACGGTTATCCGAGGACTTCGTGGTCAAAACCTAAGCGAAATAGGGAGAACAATCAAATAAAAATCGCATTGACAAAAGGATTTTTATTACGATAAAGCGATTTTTCAAAAAGAATTTTTTGCAAAATCTCTCAATGTCACCTTGAGATATTGGTAAAGGCGATACGGTTTTCACATGGAATATCTGCCCGAAGATGGTGTCTTACCTGGAATTACAGAGGGTGAGATAGTTGTCATTCGCTCCGCCAGACGAAAGAAAAACATCTCCGCCTATCGCCAAGGCGGTCGCATAGTCATATCTATACCCGCGCGAATGTCGAAAGCCGATGAGCGCGAAATGGTCCCTCAAATGATTGCAAAGATCAGGGCGATGGAGGATGCCAAGATTCCAAGTGAAGAAAAGATGGTTCAACGCGTTGGCGAACTCCTCGATGAGCTTGCTCCCGAAATTACTGAGCGCCCCGCATCGGTTGCATGGCGCTCGATGCGCGAGCGATGGGGATCATGCACAAGCCTTGATCGCACAATTCGCATCTCAGATCGACTCAAAGGCGCTCCTGACTATGTTCTCGACTCTGTTCTCTTCCATGAGGCTATCCACCTGCGCCATTTTGACCATGGGGAGGAGTTCTATGCCGTCCTCTCACGTTTCCCCCAGAGCGAGCGCGCTACGGCCTATTTGGATGGCTATGAGGATGCCGAACGAGCGCTCGCAGCCCCAGAAATCCTAAAAAAAGTCCTCTATTCACAGCCCTAGTTCTCTCATTTTGAGCGTGGGCAGGGGTATCGTCATACCTGCACGCCTGCCCCATACGGGGAGCAATTGAGAGAGGCGCTCACATTCGTGAGTGAAACTCAAAAGTTGTAAGCGTCGATTGGAGGAAAATTATGGCTGAGACATACAAAGGTGACGCTTACTGCGTTAAGTGCAAAGAGAAGCGTGATTTCGAGGGAACTGTAAAGGTCTCTGAATCTGGTCGTCGCATGGCACAGGGAATCTGTCCTGTATGTGGCACCAAGGTCAATCGCATCCTTGGCAAAGCACAGTAATTTTTAGATATTTACTTATCTAACGTCTATACGTAGGCAAGCCCTCGTGCGCTAACGCGCCCGGGGGTTTGTTCTTTTATTTTGAATACTCAAAGTGCGCAGCGAGTTACTTAGGCACAACATTGAGGTGAGTTTCACACACCTTCGACTCTAAAAAATCCATCGATGCTTCCATCGAAGCAGAGTTCGAGCATGACACAGAACCCAGGAAGCCTTCATACAAGCGATTCATATTCACCACGGCTAAAAGCAGGAGTTCGATATTGCGCCACATTCCCTGAAGGTGGAGAAAGAGTTGTTATAGGCAATTTCGATCACAGTATCGAGTTACATCACGGCGGCGCTCGCACGATTCTTGAGATGCTGACCGGTACCAAGAGCATTGATGAAATCAAAGCGCAGGCAGGAATCTGTGATGTTGAGTTCGATTCAATTCTTACCACCTTGCACACTCATAATTTTTTAGATGTGCGCCAGAGCAAGATTGTTCTGACAAATAGATTTCATTCAAATGTTCCTGCTATTGCAGCTAAGGCGAAAAAAAGAAAAGTTGAAGAACGAGACCCTGCTTTGCAACTCTTGCAAAATCGTCTCGCACCAGAATTGTCAGAAATAACTTGGCGTCAAGGAATAGATGATGGCGGCGTTGAAGTCATATCAGCCCGACAGGATTTTGAGATAGAGATATTTGGAAATAGTCGAATTGCAGTGCTCCTGTATGGAATTTTCTTAGGTAGTGGAGTTACTAACACTTCGATGGGCACTCAAGGGATTCGAGATAATCATGCGATTAGCTATCGAGATATCGGAAGTACATACCTTCGTACAAGTGATATCGGTTCGAGTTTTAATGCCAAACTCTCTGAATTAGCAAAAGATTTCGCACTCTTTCCAATTCCCTCTGATAGCAAGAAGCGTGAAAAAAAAGAGAAGAGTCTGCGAATTTATGTAGGAGATCCAACTAAAGAGGATTTATCTACAGGCTTGATTTCGCAATGGATGCGCAACCGTTTGGATTTCTTTCTTGTATCAACACCACAAGGTGGCGGAATCTCATGGGGACCACTTGTAAAGCCAGGGAGAACGCCATGTTTGCGGTGTATTCAAATTTCACGAATAGAACAAGGCGATATTTCTCAATATTTAGAAATTAGCGCAGATGAGATGGAGAGCTCTATTGCAACTTCACATGAAATTTCAGGACGTATTGCGCAGGAAGTCTTGAATTATGTTGATGGTAATGATCAATCCTTAGTTGGCTCAAGAACTCGTTTTCATTCTGGTACCACCTGTAATAGAGAACACATTTCTTATGCCCTTCACCCACGCTGTGGTTGCGCATGGATGTGAATTTTGACGTGGCGGGCGATCACAATTTCCTTCACAATTGCGCTTATGCCAAGCGAGACCAACGACCAAGGTAGCGAGATTCCACAATCGACTGTGGCTCGCACTGCGCGAATGGTTTCTATTCCGATGGGCCTAGCCGGTCGTGGTGCACTTGGAATCGGACGACAATTAGTTGGCCAGTCAAGCAATGTTGTCTTTGCTGAGATACAAGAAAAAACTGCAGAGCAACTTTTCAAAGTACTTGGCGAGCTCAAAGGTGGAGCGATGAAGTTTGGCCAAGCGCTCTCTGTTTTCGAAGCCGCTCTTCCAGAAGATATTGCAAAGCCATACCGAGAAACGCTGACAAAACTTCAAGAATCTGCACCACCGCTACCAACTCGCGTTGTACATAAAGTACTTGCAAAAGAACTTGGTGAAGATTGGCGAGATAATTTCTCGAGTTTTGAGGATGTAGCAACTGCATCTGCATCCATTGGCCAAGTTCATAAGGCACAGTGGAAAGATGGCCGAGCCGTGGCGGTAAAGATTCAATATCCAGGAGCTGCCGAAGCACTTATCTCTGATCTCAATCAAATCCAACGTTTTGCAAAGATTTTCCAATTAGTAATGCCAGGCCTTGAGATGAAACCGTTACTCGAAGAATTGCGTTCTCGAATTATCGAAGAAGTTGATTACCGCTATGAGGCACAGGCGCAAGAAACTTATGCTCGTGTTTACGATGGTGATGCCGACATTGCAATTCCTAAAGTTGTAATGGCATCTGATCGAGTTTTAGTCTCTGAATGGCTAGAGGGAACACCGCTTTCACAAATTATTGCTAATGGAACGCAAGAGCAGCGAAATAACGCGGGTATGAAGTTAGCCCGTTTTCATTTCACTTCACCTGATCGCGCAGGCTTACTCCATGCAGATCCACATCCTGGAAACTTTCGCCTATTAGCCGATGGTCGATTGGGTGTTCTAGATTTCGGTGCATGCAATCGCTTACCTAACGGTTTTCCAGAACCGATGAAAAGACTTCTCAAGCATGCACTCGATGATGATTCTGCCGCCCTGTATGAAGGATTCAAAAAAGATGGCTTTATTTTGGCTGATGTTGATGTGGATCCTGAATTAGTTCTTGATTTTCTTGTCCCACTTGTTGAACCACTTCGAACACAAACCTTCAAGTATTCGCGTGAATGGTTACGCGATCAGAGTGCACGTGTTGGCGATCCACGTAACCCAACAGCAAAAATTGGATTTCAGCTCAACTTACCTGCCGAATACGTCTTGATTCATCGAGTTACTCTTGGCACTACAGGAATTTTCTGTCAGCTTGAAGCAGAGGGAAATTTCCGTGATGAAGCACTCTCATGGTTCCCAGAGATTGCACCAGCATTTCTTTAGTTTCCACAGATAGCTCTTATTCACACACTTCGCTCTTCTATCCAGTCATGATGCATAAAGATTAGATAGTTCCCTCCACCTATACATCAGGAGGAGTAAGTGAATATAGTCAGCGAAATTTCAGTTGCAGGTAAGAGAGCCCGAAATCGTGTAACACGCTACGAGGTAGAACTTTTTCAACGATTACATGTACTCGTTACTCCAAGAGTGAATCGGATGAAGAAAATAGTTAGTAGTGAGCGTGGAGATGTTCCAGGATGGGTTCTGGTTGTACTGATGACTACTGGGCTAGTAACTGCTATTTGGACAATTGCAGCCCCGCGTCTTACCGCAATCTTGCGTAACTCACTTGATGCAATGAATGGGATTCGGTGAAACTACTTTTCAAATATTTTCGCCGTTTTGCTCGACATTGCGCAGATGAACGTGGAAGCGTGGAGAGCGCGATGGTAATTATTCCCTTACTTATCCTCTTTCTTCTTGGCGCTCAACTCATTGTTGCAACAAATATGCGCACTCTCGATATGGCTCTGACGCAGAGCCAAGCCTCACAGCGCGCTATTTCGGGAGTGCTTATTGCAAGTGATGAGGTAATCGAACTCAAATCACCAGATGCATTCGAAAAGATTAGAATTTTAGTAACACATAAAAGTCGAGCAATTCCTCAACTTCTTCCAAATTTGATCGCAATGATTAATAGAAATCCTCGAATAGATGTATCAGGGATTGCAGTCATGGAGAATCTCTCGTGAGATTTTTACTTCGTCTCATTCGTGAAGAGCGAGGAAGTGCTTCTATTGAATTTGTAATGCTTGCAATCCCCCTCTTCTTGCCGATATTTATCTATCTCAATCAATTTGCATCTGTGAGCTGGGGCGAAGAGAGCGCTCAAGTCTTAGCGCGAGAGAGCCTTCACGGATACGTTCAAACAAAAAGCGATGAGAGTGGACGCATTATTGCAGGGCAAGTAATAGCCGTTATTGGAGTAAAGATGGGGTTATCTTCTAATGAGATTAATTCGATCACAATGAATATCGAGTGCAGCAAAAGACCTTGTATAAGTGCAAACTCGGTAATAAGAAATGAGATTCGTATACGCCTTGATAATGGGCGAATTGTGAGCGCAATAGCGCAGGAGCATTTATCCCCATGGCTGTGAGAACACGAGCCAAGAAACTTTTTCGCAATTGCAGCGATGAAGAGGGCTCGATTTCTTTGCTCATTATTGGACTCTTCATTGTGACGCTATTTTCAATTATGGTAATGACAGATATTGCAAGTATTGCCATCGCACAGCGCTCACTAGTACAAGCAACTGAGGCTGCAAGTCAGCGAGGTACACACGAATTAGATCTTGATAATTACTACAAAGGCAAAGGAACTATCTTTACACCATTGATTCGCAATAGGTATTCGGCGCCGAATGTACGAAGAATTCCAATCAATTGTTCGAGCGGATATTCCGAAGTTCTCAAAGAATTACGTGATTGGAGTGTTAGTTCAAGTGTTCAAAAGAGAATTGAATTAGGAGAGATAACTTTAGAGTCGTATGAGTGTGATGGTTATGTAATTTCTATCAATACTCGAGTAATTGCAAAACTCCCTTTCGTAATTCCATTGACTTCATTGAAGCAGATTGAATTACATGCTGGCGTAGCTACAGAAAATCAACGAAGCGAAGGTTTCTATCTCTTCGGCCATCGACTTTATTAGTCTCTACTAACTCAGGTAGGCTTGCCCTATGGCCGCCAGAGAGTTCGATCTAGAGATTGCTGCGATCGATGCCACCCTCGTATCCATTGAGAAAGTTCTCGACCTTCCAAAATTACATAAGCAATCAATTGAATTAGAAGTACAAGCTGGAGTACCAAACCTTTGGGATGACCCTGAGAGTGCACAGAAGATCACAAGTAGGCTTTCTAGAGTTCAATCCGAGATTACAAAATTAGAATCATTGCGCAGACGCGTTGAAGAGCTTCCTATTCTCTTTGAGTTGGCGGCAAGTGAGCCCGATGGTTCTGGAATGAATGATGCCTTTGCAGAATTGGATTCTGTTGTAAAGGTAATTGGAGAATTAGAAGTTCAGACTCTGCTCAATGGCGAATATGACGATAGAGATGCACTGATAACTATTCGCTCTGAAGCAGGTGGAGTGGAAGCGGCAGACTGGGCCGAAATGATTATGCGTATGTATCTTCGCTATTGCGAGCGACATAATTTCAATGTTGATGTATTGGAAACTTCATATGCCGAAGAAGCTGGAATCAAATCAACAACATTCAAAGTTAGCGCACCTTATGCCTATGGAACCCTTTCCGTTGAGCAGGGAACGCACCGTTTAGTTCGAATATCACCCTTTGATAGTCAGAGCCGTCGCCACACTTCATTTTGCGGCGTAGAAGTCGTACCTGTTGTTGCTCAAAGTGATCACATTGATATTGATGAAAAAGAGATCCGCGTAGATGTCTATCGCTCATCGGGTCCTGGTGGTCAAGGGGTAAATACAACAGACTCAGCAGTGCGCATTACTCATATGGCAACAGGAATTGTTGTCTCGTGCCAGAACGAGCGTTCACAGATTCAAAATAAGGCAACTGCAATGGCAGTATTGCAATCAAAGTTATTAGAGCGACGTCGCCAAGAAGAGCAAGCAAAAATCAATGCACTCAAAGGCGATAATTCTGGTTCGTGGGGTAATCAGATGCGTTCCTATGTTTTGGCGCCATATCAAATGGTGAAAGATTTGCGCACTGATTATGAAACTGGAAATACAAGTGCAGTTCTCGATGGCGAGATTGATGAATTTATTGAAGCTGGAATTCGCTGGCGCCGAAGTAGTTAGTCAGAGATATTCCCCGCGTGGAATCGATAAATATCACATTATTGCCACGCTCAAATGCGCGTTAGAGGGGCGCTTTTTTCTCTAATTTCAATAAACTATGCCCAGTCAGGTCAATGATCATCGCCCAATCCATGTGGCGCTGCGCGGACCCAAGTATCAATCATGCAGAGTTTGTATAGAGGAGTAGATGTGATTCGTTTAGAAAATATTACGAAGGTCTACTCTGGTCAAGAACGCCCTGCCCTTGAAAATGTGAATATTGAAATCACTAAAGGCGAGTTTGTTTTCCTTGTCGGTTTATCGGGTTCTGGTAAGTCAACATTTCTGCGATTGATTCTCAGAGAAGATCGCCCAACTGCTGGAAACATTCACGTTGCAGGAAAAGATCTAGGAACACTTGCAAACCACAAAGTTCCAGAGTTGCGACGCCAGGTCGGTACTGTATTTCAGGATTTTCGTTTATTACCTAACAAGACAATTACAGAAAATGTTGCTTTTACCCTGCACGTTCTGGGATATTCACAGAAAGAGATTAATCGTGAAGTTCCTGAAGTACTAGAGCTAGTTGGCCTTGAAGATAAAGGCGATCGCCTTCCCAATGAAATTTCTGGTGGAGAGCAGCAACGTGTAGCTATTGCGCGTGCATATGTGAGCCGTCCGCTGATTCTCATTGCCGATGAACCAACTGGAAACTTAGATCCATCAACGAGTGTGGGAATTATGAAGTTACTCGATCGCATCAATCGCGAAGGAACTACAGTCTTGATGGCAACACACGACTCAGGAATTGTTGATCAGATGCGCAAGCGCGTTATCGAACTCGATGCCGGGCATGTAATCCGAGATCAAGTTCGTGGTGTTTACGGGTATACGGGCTAAGGGGAGAAAAAATGCGCGCACGATTTTTACTCAGCGAAGTTCGAATAGGACTTCGTCGAAATCTCACAATGACCTTTGCAGTTGTTGTAACAACTGCAATCTCACTCTCACTCCTCGGTATCGGACTGCTTTCTAATGC
>CAMBGL010000044.1 GCA_945866155.1 Bifidobacterium breve | reverse complement strand
GAAACCGTGCGAGTACTCATTGAAGATGCTGATCTACAAGAGGGAAGAGCGGCCCACCAAGGCCCAGAAGTCGATGGAACAACATCGTTTATCGGAACAAATTTTGCAGTCGGTCAGTATGTTGATGCTGTTGTTATAGATTCAATGGGCGCCGATTTGGTAGCGCAAGCACTATGAATCTTCCAGGATTTGTAACTCCAAATTTCATAACAGTTACTCGCCTACTTCTCGTTCCTTGCGGTGTTTACACACTTTTCAAAAATGGTGGAGATGATTCCTCATGGCAAATAATTTCCTGGTTCATATTTTTCTTCTTAGGTTTATCCGATATTTTAGATGGCAATCTTGCACGTAGCAGAAATAAAATTACAGAGTTCGGAAAATTCCTAGATCCAGTCGCCGACAAAGTAATGATTGGCGCTGCAATGATTTCACTCTCAATTCTGGGCAGAATGCCATGGTGGATCACTATTGTTATTTTGGGTCGCGAAGTTGGAATAACTCTGCTTCGTCTTGCCATCATTCGCCGAGGTGTCATTGCTGCGAATAAGGGTGGAAAGATAAAAGCCACTTTCCAGAACTTTGGTGTTGGTTTCTATGTTCTACCTTTGCCAGCGTCGCTCTTCTGGTTTAGAGATGGATTTATGGCAGTAGCAATAGTTCTAACTATCGTTACAGGTGCTTATTATGTAAAATCAGCATTTGGTAGACCAAGTGGCCACAAATGAGAGAGTGCTGACATGAGCCTAGCTTCAGAGATCGCATCGCTAGCAGAAGATGCACTCGCTGTGTTGCGTGAAAAAGGTGAAACTCTTTCTACCGCTGAATCACTTACTGCTGGTTCTTTGAGTTCTGCAATCACATCAATTCCTGGATCATCCGATGTATTTCTTGGTGGAATTACCGCCTATCAAAGCTCAATCAAAAGTTCGCACTTAGGTGTCAGTGAAGAACTAATTGCAAAGCACACCGTCTTTAGTGAAGAAGTAGCAATTGCAATGGCGCAAGGCGCACTCAAAAGTTTTGGTTCAACATGGGCAATATCAACTACCGGTGTTGCAGGCCCTGGTCCATCTGATGGCGTTGCCGCAGGAACGGTATGGGTTGCAATTGAGGGCCCAGTTACCCAAGCAATCGAACTTTCTCTCTCTGGTGAGCGCGATTCTGTGCGAAACGCGACAACAGCAAGCGCAATGGCAGCATTTGCCCGTATTCTTAGAGCACGCAAATAGAGAAGGGATACTCGTCATGGTCTTGTTACGTCACGCAGTAGGTCAATCTCTTCGTGCTGCTCGCACATCGCAGAGCCGCACTCTTCGCGAAGTTGCACGAGAAGCACGCGTATCACTTGGTTATCTCTCCGAAGTAGAACGCGGACAAAAAGAAGCATCATCAGAACTTCTCAATGCAATCTGCACAGCACTTGGTTTAGCTCTCTCTGATGTCATGGTTGATGTCACTAACGAACTCAAGAGCCGTGAGACTGTAACGCTTACTGTTGTAGACGCTGCCTAATTTCGGCACATGTCATCCGCTGACACCGAGAAGTACGCTCCTCAAGTAGCAACTCATCGTCGTACAACTTCTGCAATTCTTTCAACTACTAAAGAACTTATTACACGCTCTGGTGTTGCAAAAATAAGCATGATTGAAATCTCTGATGAATCAGAGGTATCGCGTGCAACTCTTTATAACCATTATCGCGATAAAGAAAGCGTTCTTAGAGCACTCGCTGAATCAGAATTTACTCGCCTTATAGCAGTGGCCGAAAAAGGAACATCTCCACAAGAGGTTCTTCAATTACTCTCACAAGAAATTTCAACAGACAGCGCCCTAGCAACTATGCGCACAACAGATCCTGCGCTATTGACTCAGATTCTTACTCACCAAAGTGATGAGTTATGGTCCACTTTCTTACACTCTTTCTCACAACTCATTCCAAATCAGACTCTTGCTGCAACATCGTTGCGCTGGCTTATCGGTCAAGTATTTGCACCCCTAACTCCAGAGCAATCAAAAATTCAGTCAGAGGCAATTAGCTAAAGTGCGTATCTCAGATCTGCGCGAGCGCCTCACGCTCTCATTTGGTGAAGCGTGGGCACCATCATTTAGTGCCGATATTGCAATCTCTTTATTGGGCAGCAGAAGCGTGAACGAAGCGCTCAAAGATGGATATGAGGCTGATGAAATTTGGAAAGCAGTCTGCAAGGAACACCCAAACGAGACAGAAAAATTGAGATAAGTAACTTTTAGCAACAATAAACCCCTACTATCGTTTAATGTTGCAACGCTTTCGTAGTGCAGTAAGCGTTGCTCTCTTATCGATATTTTTTACTTTTACTGGCTTGGCAATTGCGAATGCATGGGTAGCGTATGTCAGAACACCGAGTGGAAGTACTGTTGTTTTGGATGTTGAACCATCTGACACAATCGAAAATGTGAAGACAAAAATCCAAGATAAAGAGGGATTTCCTCCAGATCAACAGACACTCACCTTCGCAGGTACATTATTAGAAGATGATCAAACTCTTTCTTTTTACAATTTTCATAATGGAGACTTACTGTTTCTAACTTTGCCCATAAGTACATCCCAGACCCCTATTCCTGATCCAATCCAGAAGTCGAGTATTACTTTCATGACTCCCACTACTGCCCCTGCCGAATCCTCTACCGTTATAAGAATTACAGGTTCATTCATGGAGAAGATAGTTGCTATTCAAATCAATAACACATCTCTTGCCACAGATAGTTGGATTCAAGAAACCTCCACGGTGACATTTACTATTCCAGGAAGCCTTGCTGGGACTTATTCGATTCAGTTATATAACGGATCTGCACCCGTTCTGAAAGAGCAAAGCTTTACTTTCACATCACTGCCACCAAAGCCAGTAGTGAGTAAAAAAATTACTTATATCAAGTGTGTAAAGCCGCCGCGTTCAACTCGAATTGCACGCGGAATCAATCCGGTTTGCCCTGCAGGATTTACTAAATCGCTATAACTTCTAAGACCCAAGGATTTTTATCATCTGCTGGCGTTAGTGCACATGGATATTTTTCGGAAACGATGGCGTATAAATCTTCAGGCGTCTTGGCCCCAGATCGCGATTGCAAAAGCAGGCGTGCTACTTCACCCCTTATCTTTTTAGACATATGGGTCACAACAACTCGCTGCCCATCGACCACAGTGGACACATGAATTTCAACAGTCTTATCCAGGGGGGCGCTCCACACAGTCTTATAGGTGGAGGAGCGGCAATCGATTATCAGGTCCGTCTTAATCGCATCTAATATTTTGGCAACAGGCAGACCCATCGCCTTGTTATTGATCTTCTCTTTATACGTTTCGATACGAGTATCAGGAGTAATGGCGCCATATTTAGCCGAAATTATTACAACCGATGATGATGCGCGCTTTTTCGCACTCGCACTCAGTGATGGCCAATCAAGGGCTTGATAGAGAACTCCGCTATAGACCGAGATTGCAGGGGTTGGAGAGGTTGTCTCTTTCTTTTTCTCCGATGGAGGCAGGAGGATCAGCACCAACTACTTCTTGCCAAATAGTTTTCCGAGAAAGCCTGGTTGGGAAGCTGCAACAGTATTGCCGGCGTGGCCAGGGCAGCGCTCGCTTTGGGCAATCCCGTGTAGCGCCTCTTCAATGTGCTCACCGCAACCACTCCATGTTGCCTTGCCGCATTGCTTACAGGTCACTTTGCTACACATGTTGAGCCCTTCGTTAGATGAGGCAGTTTAGACCCCAATAGGCGCGACACGCGCTCGCAATGTCAGTGGCCTCAGCTAGGTTTCGAACAGGTGTTCGGATACTATTTACCCGTACAACCAGAGCGGTTCCATCTTCCGCCCACAGGCTTTGTAAAAAGCCACAGGGCCGTCGATGGGTCTCCGTACCTTCTGGGCCAGACCCAAACGTCATATGACGTTCTATCGAAAGGAAAGTAAGTGGCTACTGAAAAAAGTAATAAAGCTAATGATGCTTCGCAAGAAAAAGCAACCACAGAGCGCCAAAAGGCACTTGATACAGCCCTAGCCCAGATTGAACGTCAGTTTGGAAAAGGCTCTGTAATGAAGATGAGTGATCGCACTGCTCAGGTTATTGAAGTAATTCCAACTGGATCAATTGCACTCGATATCGCACTCGGTATTGGTGGATTGCCACGTGGACGTATCGTAGAAATCTACGGACCAGAATCTTCAGGTAAGACAACTCTTACATTGCATGCAATTGCTAATGCACAAAAGGCTGGCGGAATCTGCGCATTTATCGATGCAGAGCACGCATTCGATGCAGAGTATGCAAAGAAGCTCGGTGTAGATATTGATTCACTTCTTGTCTCGCAACCAGATACAGGTGAGCAAGCACTAGAGATCATGGATATGTTGATTCGATCCGGTGCACTTGATCTCGTTGTCGTTGACTCAGTTGCAGCACTTGTTCCACGCGCTGAAATTGAAGGCGAAATGGGAGATTCACATATGGGTCTTCAGGCACGTCTTATGTCACAAGCACTTCGTAAAATTACTGGCGCACTTCACCAATCAAAGACAACTGCAATCTTTATCAACCAGTTGCGCGAAAAGATTGGTGTCTTCTTCGGATCTCCTGAAACAACAACTGGTGGAAAGGCGCTCAAGTTTTACGCATCTGTTCGCCTTGATATCCGCCGTATTGAAACTCTCAAGGATGGCCAAGAAGCAGTTGGTAACCGTACTCGCGTGAAGGTAGTCAAGAACAAGATGGCTCCACCTTTCAAGCAAGCAGAGTTCGACATTATTTACGGAACAGGTATCTCACGCGAAGGTTCAATTATTGATGTTGGCGTAGATGTCGGTATCGTGAAGAAATCTGGTGCTTGGTATACATATGAAGCAGATCAACTAGGACAAGGCAAAGAGAATTCACGCGCTTTCCTTATTGATAATCCAGATCTTGCCAATGAGATTGAATCCAAGATTCGCGCACACTTTGCAACGGTAGAAGTAGACCCAGCACTAGTGGCAGCAGTCGAAGAGGCAACGGCAGAGGTTGATTTCTAATTAGCCTTGAATTTGTAAAGGTTGATCGCGACGCGGACCCTTACTCTATTGCTCACACAATTGCGCTCAATGCGTTAGTTGCAAGGGCAAAGAGTAAGGGCGAGCTCGCGGCTCACCTGAAAAAGCGTGGCATTGAAGATGATGTTGCCTCTGCAGTTATTTTTCGTCTGCAAGAGTCAGGACTTATCAATGATGAAGAGTTTGCAGTTGCATGGACTCAATCACGCCATAACTCCAAGAAACTCTCTAAGCGAATCATTGCGGGGGAATTGCGCGGAAAAGGTGTTGATCAAGAGAGTATTGATGCAGCCCTCGATGGCATTAATGATGAGAGTGAATACCGCACTGCATTTAGTCTTGCGATGCGTAAATATTCAACAATGTCGCGCCTAGAGCCAGAAGTTCAGGTTCGCAGAATTCAATCTTTATTGCAGCGAAAAGGATTTAGCTTCTCTGTAATTGGACGTGTACTGCAAGAACTGGGTATTGAAGTAGCTCGCTACTAGTTCTTTCCTAAATGCTCTGTAAGGCGGGCAGCAGTTGCAACTACAGCTGCTGCGTGAATACGGCCTGGCTGGCGCCCTAAGCGCTCTATAGGACCACTAATACTGACTGCTGCAATAACTTTTCCGTTGGGTCCGCGCACCGGCGCTGATACGGATGCAACTCCTGCTTCGCGCTCTCCAACTGATTGCGCCCATCCGCGGCGGCGATCTGCAGATAATTGCACTGCAGTAAATCGAGCATTAGTGAGCCCGCGATGAATTTTTTCTGAGTCTTCCCATGCAAGTAAAATTTGCGCAGCAGAACCCGCTTGCATTGTTAGCGCCGAACCAACAGGAACAGAATCGCGAAGTCCTGACAAGCGCTCTGCAACTGCAACACAAATTCGTAAATCACCTTGTCGTCTATATAGCTGTGCACTCTCACCAGTTGCATCGCGAAGCGCGGATAAAACGGGACCGGCTGCCGCAATGAGTCGATCCTCACCTGCTGCTGCGCCAAGTTCTGATGGACGAGGGCCTAATACAAAGCGCCCTGTTAGATCGCGAGTAACTAGTCGATGAAATTCCAAAGCAACTGCTAGGCGGTGCGCTGTTGGGCGCGCTATACCTGTGGCTGCCACTAGTTCGGCAAGTGAGTGTGGCCCTGACTCCAAAGTGGTGAGAATAGAGACGGCTTTATCTAATACGCCAACTCCGCTATTCTTCTTGTTCACAGCGTAAGATTAGCATCTCAGCAGATGGGATGCAAAATTAGAGGAGTTGTAGTCGATGGGTAAAACATTAGCCGAGAAGATTTGGGGCGAACATATAGTTCGCTCTGCTGCCGGTGAACCAGATCTTATTTATATCGACTTGCACCTCATTCATGAAGTAACAAGCCCACAAGCATTTGATGGTTTGCGTCTTGCGGGACGCAAGGTACGCCGTACTGATCTCACTATTGCGACAGAAGATCACAACACCCCAACACTCAATATCGATAAGCCAATCGCTGACCCTGTATCTAAGTTACAAGTAGATACATTGCGCGCAAATGCTAAAGAATTTGGCGTTCGTATTCACTCATTAGGAGATGCCGAGCAGGGAATTGTTCACGTTGTTGGACCACAGCTAGGCCTTACACAACCAGGTATGACAATCGTTTGTGGAGATTCACATACATCAACACATGGCGCATTTGGAGCCCTTGCATTTGGTATTGGAACAAGTGAAGTCGAGCATGTTCTTGCTACGCAGACACTTCCACTGGCGCGCCCAAAGACGATGGCAATCAATGTTGAAGGAAAACTCAAAGCAGGAGTAACTGCTAAAGATATTATTTTGGCAATCATTGCAAAAATCGGTACAGGCGGGGGACAGGGCTACGTCATTGAATATCGCGGTAGTGCGATTCGCGAACTTTCAATGGAAGGCCGCATGACAGTTTGCAACATGTCCATTGAGGCAGGTGCACGTGCTGGTGTTATCGCACCAGATGAGAAGACATTTGCATATATCAAGGGCAAGCCACATGCACCAGAGGAATTCGATGCAGCCCTTACATATTGGAAAACACTATTTACCGATGCAGATGCAAAATTTGATGTTGAAGTAAATCTTGATGCAGATGCCCTAGAGCCTTTTGTTACGTGGGGAACTAACCCAGGACAAGGTTTACCGCTCAATGCCAACGTTCCAAACCCAGCAGAAATTTCAGATCCTGAAGCACGCGGAGCAGCAGAGCGCGCACTTGTGTATATGGGACTTGAGGCTGGAACACCATTGAAAAAGATAGCCATTGACACTGTTTTCTTGGGCTCATGCACCAATGGTCGAATTGAAGATTTGCGTGCAGCAGCAGATGTGCTCAAGGGCAAGAAGATTTCTTCAACACTTCGCATGTTAGTTGTGCCGGGTTCTGCGCGAGTGCGTTTGCAAGCAGAGCAAGAAGGCTTAGATAAAGTCTTTTTAGATGCAGGAGCTGAATGGCGAAACGCAGGATGCTCTATGTGTCTTGGCATGAATCCAGACCAACTCGCAGTTGGTGAGCGTTCAGCATCTACAAGTAATAGAAACTTTGAAGGACGCCAAGGAAAAGGTGGTCGCACACACTTAGTGAGTCCTCTTGTAGCAGCTGCAACCGCACTTCGCGGAACACTTTCATCACCGGCAGATTTGTAGGAGGCGGACAATGGAAAAATTTATAAAGCACACTGGCTCTGGGGTTCCGCTTCGTCGAAGCAATGTTGATACTGATCAAATCATTCCAGCGGTTTACTTGAAGCGAGTAACACGCAGCGGTTTTGAAGATGGCCTATTTAGCGCATGGCGCAATGATCCAGAATTTGTTCTCAACCAAGAGGCATATAAAAAGGGCACAGTATTAGTTGCGGGCGTCGACTTTGGAACTGGCTCATCTCGCGAACACGCAGTGTGGGCGCTTCAGAACTATGGCTTCAAAGCAGTTATATCTAGCCGCTTCGCCGATATCTTCCGTGGGAATTCACTCAAGGGTGGCCTACTCACCGTCATCATCAATCAGAGCGATGTCGAAGATATCTGGGCTGCTATCGAGGCGGATCCAACAACGCAGATCACCGTAGATCTCGATACTCGAACCGTTTCTTACAACTCAACAGTGCTGCCATTTGAAATCGATGATTACACTCGTTGGCGTTTGATGGAAGGCCTAGATGACATTGGTTTGACCCTGAAAGAGACTGATTCCATTGACTCTTTTGAAGGTAATCGCGCTTCATATAAACCAAAAACTCTCCCAATCAAAAAATAGAGTTGAAAAACAAGCGTGAAATAGCGCTTTTATAATGGGGTGAGAAAATTTCTTCGCACTTCTGAGTAACTCTCAACTTCTAATTGAGAGTTTTCCACGCGTAAAAAGTGCATTATTTCAATATTAATTTTTTGCGACACGCACTCACAAACTACGACATCACCCCTTGGGTGCGCGTAAGTTTCTTATTGCGTTAGGCGAGCGCCTAACATTTACGCGTAATAAGGGGATTTCAATGAATAAGGCCCAATTCATTGCGGCGTTGGCACCACACTTCAACGACAGCAAGAAGGAAGCAGCTCACGCTGTAGATATCGTTTTTGACACAATCGTTCGCT
>CAMBGL010000043.1 GCA_945866155.1 Bifidobacterium breve | reverse complement strand
CTCAAAGTAATTGGCATGTCTCGTGACTTTGGGTTGATTACAAAATCAAACTTGATTCTTGGTCTTGGCGAGACTCATGAAGAAGTTGTTCAGGCGCTTCAAGATTTACGCGATGCAGGATGCGACCTTGTAACCATTACTCAATACCTTCGCCCAACTATCAAGCACCATCCCGTTGAGCGTTGGGTCAAGCCAGAAGAATTTGTTGAGCATGCAAAAGAGGCAGAAGAGATTGGCTTTCTCGGAGTTATGAGTGGTCCACTTGTGCGCTCAAGTTATCGCGCTGGAAGACTTTACAAGCAAGCAATGGAAGCTAAAGCATCACGTGGCTGATCTTGTTTATCCCCCAGTAATCGGTGTTATCAAAGCCTTCTGGAGATATCTAGGAATACAACTTCAATCTTCCGGTGATACAAATATTCCTCGTAAAGGTGGCGCAATTCTTGCTATCAATCATGTGAGCTATTTGGATTTCGCCCTCGTTGGTACCGCTGCACTTCCAGTTGATCGCTACATTCGCTTTATGGCAAAGAAAGAAATCTTTGCACACAAAGTTGCGGGTCCACTGATGCGCGGAATGCATCACATCAGTGTGGATCGTGAAAATGGTTCAGGTTCATTCGTTGCCGCTCTTCGCGCACTCAAGGCTGGCGAAATTATTGGAATATTTCCTGAAGGCACTACCTCAACAAGTTTTGAAATCAAAGAACTAAAATCTGGCGCTGTTCGCTTAGCAATGGGTGCTGGTGTTCCTGTTATTCCGACAATTATTTGGGGCAGCCAGCGCGTTTGGACAAAGGGGTTGAAGAAAGATCTAAGACGTAAGAACTACACAGTCTTGGTCTCTTTTGGAACACCAATGACTTTTCAACGCGGAGATGACGTTGATGCCGCCGAAGCAAAACTTCGCGAGAATTTGATTGCAATGCTCCATGAAGTTCAAGGTCGTTACCCCGATAGCCACGTGGGTCAACGCTGGGCACCTGCTCGTCTTGGTGGTACCGCACCTGCTCCACTAAAGTAGCGCCCATGAAGAAGCCAAAGTTCAAGTTCCCACGTTTTCAAACTTTTCGCGATGCTTACTCTGTAACTAAGAGTGTGAAGCCATGGATCGGCGCAGCACTAATCGCTATCTTCCTCATCACGTGGATGATTGGAATCGCAGTCGGCTTTGCATTTGATCATCCTGTCTACCTTGGATTTGTAACGCTTCCTCTGGCAGTGCTTGCAGCAATGTTTTATTTCACACGCGTTGCTGGCAGCGCAGCGTATGCATCAATTGAAGGACAAATGGGCGCTGGAGCATCAGTACTCATGGCAATTCGCAAGGGTTGGACAACAACTCCTGCAGTAGCAGTTGCTCGCAATCAAGATATGGTCCATCGCAGTGTTGGTCGTGCTGGCATTGTTCTCACCGGTGAAGGTGGATCAGGCATTCGCCAGATGTTGCAGGAAGAGCGTCGCAGAACTGAGCGCTTCGCACCTGGTGTTCCAATTATTGAAATTATCGTCGGCGAAGGTGAAGGTCGTGTCGAGCTTCGTAAGTTGCAGAAAAAAGTTACGAAACTAAAGAAGACTTTATCTGCTCATCAAATGCGCGAAGTTCGCGCACGTCTGAAAGCAGTTGGCGGTCTCTCATTGCCAATTCCAAAGGGACCAATGCCAACACGAGCAACGAAGGTTCGCTAACCCTTTTTCTTAGGTAGTGCAGCTTTTGCTTGGGTGATCTTTATTTTGATTGTTGGTGAAGAAAATCCAAAACCGTAAGCACCCATTCTAAAGAAGCCATCTTTTTCGCTGATGATTGTTGTTGCTACTTGATTTGTTCCATCGGCATTAGTAATCGAAATCTTTGCCCCAATCGGTGCTTTAGTAAATCCATAAATACATCTGGCCACTGTTGAGCTCAGAACTAAGTCATACGTTCCAGCCATCAAATCCCCGTTTGGCTTGAGATGTGGGGCTGCCACCTTGTAATCAAGTGAGCCTGAGTTTGCATCAAATGTTGGAGCACCTGATGAGAAAACACTGGCATTAGTAAAGATCAAACCTGATAAAGAAGCAGAAGTTGAAGTGCACTTTGATAACTTGGCTGCAGTGTCACTACCTAAAACAAGTGTCTGGAAACTCCATTGACTTGGCATTGCTACCGCCTTGTCGCCAAGTAATGGCATCCACGCAAGCATCTCTTCAATTCCCAAATCATCATACTTATTACTGTGTCCCTTTAGAATTGAAACCGAATCAAGTGGGGCGCCACGACTCTCTCCAAAATAAAGACCGCCACCTCTGTCTTTTTCGTAATTAGCAAGCAATTGCGCCGGTAACTCAGAATTTTTCGCCCACCCGTATACAAGTGGAACCTTTACTGGTTCTGCATCAATATTGACGAGCATCGCTTTCTCGTCAACTTTTGCCTTACTCACGGTTACAACTGGATTAGCTAAACGTCCATAGAGCCAACTAGTAAATCCTTGATTGGCACGTAATGTAATTCCAAATGAAAAGTTCTCTGGAAATGCTTGTGGAACTAAACAAATATTTCTTGTCGCCATAAGGCAACGAGGATCAGTGATAAAACCATTCAAATAAGGAGGGGGGTTATTGTCGCCTCCAGAAAATCTCTGGCCAACATAAGTGCGAGGATCTAAGTTCGGTCCACCGCCTTCGAACTGCCCATTCTCAATTGTGATTGGATATATAGCATTGGTAATTAGATCTAATTTGAATTTCTCATTTGGTGATTTTCGCTTTGCATAGTAATCACTCTTGATCAGGTAAAGGTCTCCCCCGGCGTGAGGCGCTTCTGCAATGGAGACCACGAGTGGATTACCACCATTAGGCAGATCAACTTCTGGACTTCCCTTGATTCTCGCGTTAAATTCTTGAGTCAATTCTGGTCTTGGAACAAATTTTGTTATCACTTTTTTTGTCTGTAAATTTGTTGCCCTAATGCCTCTAATGCAATTTTCTTCCTTGGCATTGCTGCACAAAGTTAGATTGATATCGGCTACCTGTCCACTGAATTCCTTTGGGCACTCTTCCAAACTTTTACAAGGTTTCATCCCTACGATTTTTTGATTATCAGCTTTGAATGTTGCAAGAAACGAATAGAAGCGAACTAAAGATCGAGTGTTATTTACTAAGTAACCCGTATATCCAGGTCCTCCCGGACTTTGAACTTGGAATTGCTCATCAATGACATTCTTGGCCTGAGCAGGCGCGAGATTGGGAACTATCGAAAAGATAAGACTCAATGCGATTACAAAGGGAGTGAGTCGAGTTTTTCCAAGAATTCTCATTTGATGAAACTACTCTATTGAGTCCTCAACGGTGATCAATCCAAAGTGAATTTTCAGAATGCACTACTTGCGTCGAAGTTCGCGCAACGATTTCTTCAGCGCCTTACGTTGAGCCTTGGCAATGGGATCCTTCTTCGTTGGGAATGCCCACATGAGAAGAAGAATGAATATTGGAAATACTAGGAAGCCGCTGATGGCTTGCAGAAATAAAGCATTGTTTGTCCCACCGAGCATTCTAGATTTCCATTCTTATCGGCGAATCAAAACAGTATTACTCAATCGTTCGTGAATCCCACGACCATCATCGTCATAGGTAATGGCAGTTACGACAAGACAGAGAAGCACTGTGCGAATCAGCGCTTGCTTGGGAGTAATCGCACCCTTGTCGCTAAATCGCACGATACGAATACCAACCATGCGATGTCCAGCCGATGCACCTTGCAGTGCAGAGAGAACTAGAACTTCAGTGAAGAACAGGGCGAGCACACTAAATTCTCGATTGGATGAGCTTCCCCCGAGCCCACCACTGAGGGCGAGCACGATGGCATACGACATCAGCCAATCTAGGGCGAGGGCAACGAAGCGACGCCCCAAGCTCACTCTTGTCATGGGCATAAGCCTAACGGGGCGGTGAGGGACGGCAATTCTTAACATGGATGTAACACACGAGTTATGCCTTTTGCCCCCGCGCCTCCTACGCTTACCCCTAAGCAGAAGCGCTCAATGTCGAGGCCGCTGCATCGATACGGATCTAGTATCTAATGCGAAATTGGGAGAAGCATGTTTAAGAATTCAGCAGAAATTTTTGCTTTCATTAAGAAAGAAGATGTAAAGCTCGTCGATGTGCGCTTTACAGATCTTCCAGGAATCCAACATCACTTCAATGTACCTGTTGAGTCATTTGACGAAGCAGTCTTTACAGAAGGTCTGATGTTTGATGGTTCATCTATCCGTGGATTCCAGTCAATCAACGAATCAGATATGAAGCTATTGCCAGTTCCACAATCTGCATTTATGGATCCATATCGTAAAGAAAAAACTCTTGTCATTATTTTCTCTGTTCACAATCCTGTAGATAACACACCATATTCACGTGATCCACGTGGAGTTGTTGCAAAGGCCGTTGAGTACATGCGCTCACTTGGTTTTGCTGACACAGCATTTTTTGCACCAGAAGCAGAGTTCTACGTATTCGATAGCGTTCGTTTCAAGACAGGAATCAACTCAGCCGTTCATGAGATCGAATCTTATGAGGGTGCTTGGAATACTGGCGTTGAATATGATGCCGATGGAACTCCAAACCGCGGATACCGCACACGCGTAAAGGGCGGATACTTCCCAGTTTCTCCAACAGATCAATTCGCAGATCTTCGCGATGAAATGGTTATGCAACTTGGCAAGGTTGGACTACTTGTTGAGCGCTCACACCACGAAGTTGGAACTGCTGGTCAGATGGAAATCAACTACCGCTTCACCGACATTCTTACTGCAGGCGATGATGTAATGAAGTTCAAGTACGTCATTCGCAACACTGCATGGGAAGGCGGCAAGACTGCAACATTTATGCCAAAGCCACTCTTCGGAGATAACGGCTCAGGTATGCACGTTCACCAATCACTATGGAAAGATGGAAAGCCACTCTTCTTCCAAGAAGGTACATATGGCGATCTATCCGATATGGCACGTTGGTATATCGGTGGTCTTCTCAAGCACGCACCATCACTACTTGCATTTACTAACCCAACAGTGAACTCATATCGTCGCCTTGTTCCAGGATATGAAGCACCTGTAAATCTTGTGTACTCAGCACGTAACCGCTCAGCTTGTATCCGTATCCCAATTACAGGATCCAATCCAAAAGCAAAGCGCATTGAGTTCCGTTGCCCAGATCCATCTTCAAATCCATATCTAGCATTTGCAGCAATGCTTATGGCTGGACTCGATGGAATCTTGAACAAGATCGAGCCACCTGCTCCAGTTGATAAGGATCTCTACGAACTAGAAGGCGCAGAGGCCGCAGCAATTCCTCAAGTTCCTGGTTCACTAGATGAAGTTCTCAACAATCTAGAAAAGGACAATGAGTTCCTAACTAAGGGTGGAGTATTTGCACCGGACCTAATCTCAACATGGATCGAATTCAAGCGTAAGGAAGAAGTTGATTACGTTCGCTTGCGTCCACACCCAGCAGAGTTTGAGCTCTACTACGACATCTAAGATTCATCGTTTTACAGCGAAACCCCGTCAGGAAACTGACGGGGTTTCGTTTTGCGCAGAATAGAATCACAGTATGAAAATCATCCCTCAGTCTCTACGTGCATTTTTTGCACGCGAAGTAGCTGGAGGAATTTTTCTTTGCAGCGCAGCCCTTATAGCCCTGATTGCTGCTAACTCCCCCATCTCTGATTCATATCTATCTCTTGCCGAGTCATCTTCGCATTTCGTCAATGAATTTTTGATGGCAATATTCTTTTTCTTAGTAGGGCTTGAAATAAAGCGTGAGTTTCTATTTGGAGAATTGAAGAATCCAAAAAATGCAGCGCTACCAATAATTGCGGCCCTTGGTGGAATGGCTGTTCCAGCGCTTATCTGGGCACTCTTTACTGCAGGAGGTCCTGGTTGGGCTATTGCAATGCCCACAGATATTGCACTTGCCCTTGGTGCTCTAGCTCTACTTGGCTCACGCATTGATACTTCGCTGAGGATATTTCTACTCACTCTTGCCATCTCTGATGATCTATTTTCAATCATTGTCTTAGGCGCTTTCTATTCCTCAAGCCTTAGTCCAATAAAAATCGCATCAACTATCGGTGCCGTTTTTCTTGCATTCGTTTTACCCACACGAGATTCCAAAAAACTTGATCGCCTTATTGAACTAATTCATCCATGGAGTGCTTTCCTTATCGTTCCACTCTTTGCCTTAGTCAATATTGGAGTGGTAATTGATTTCGGTACTCTTCCTACAACTCTTACATCTCCTATTGCACTGGCTCTCATTATTGGGCGACCAGTTGGAAAACTTATCGGTATCACTCTCTTTGCTTGGTTGGCAGTCAAACTAAATATCGCGAAATTGCCTACATCGCTTTCTTTCAAGGAGATTGCAGGCGCAGGAGCGCTTGCAGGTATGGGCCTCACAGTTTCACTTTTTATTGCTGAATTAGCCTTGGATGATTCAGCATCATTAGATCAGGTAAGAGTTGGCCTGATTCTAGGAGCGATAATTTCAACACTTCTAGGTATCGCAATTCTTCGGAAATATTCTGTAGCTCAAGACTAATTGTTATGACTTTAATGATTGAGACTATTGTCAATTACTGGATCGAAAACTTTATGACTCCATAGAGCGTATGGCCATCCTCTGCAACAACGCGGTAACTAATTTCGTAGCGACCACTTGTTAGTGGCTGCAAAGGCGTTGTACTCAGACTCGATTTCATGATTTTCATGGAATTCAATTTCACTCGAACTTTCGAGGGACCCATGACTTTCATTGTGTTGATTTGCTTGCGATCTAACTGGGCCAAGGTCTCTGAGAATCTAAGTACGAAATTCTTGGGTGATTCTTGAAGGATTGCGCCATTTCGTGGCGTACTAGAGACGAGGGCTGTGTGAGCCAGGGCTGGTGTAATTGAAGTCATGGTGATGGCGCTAATAGCGGCGATAGATACAGTGATGCTAATCCTTCGCATGATGCTTAGAGCCTATCCCCTTGCTATTGTTGCGCCAAGCCCACGATCGAAAGGCACGTAATGAACAAGCTCGTAAAAATAACTCCATTTGTAATTGCAGCTCTGCTTCTTGCAGGTTGCGCAGGACAAGACACAACCGAAACAGCTGCATCAACTGATTGCACACCAGCCGGCATGAGCACACTCGAGCCAGGCACACTCACTATTGCTACTGGAGAACCTGCATATTCACCTTGGGTTCTAAACGATGCTCCTGAAGCAGGAGAAGGATTTGAAGCAGCAGTTGCATATGCAGTTGCAAAGCAACTCGGATTTGAGAACTCAGCAGTCAAGTGGGTTCGCACAACATTCGATGGCGCTATTGCTCCAGGACCAAAGACATTCGACTTCAACATTCAGCAGTACTCAATTACAGAAGAGCGCAAAGCTGTTGTTGATTTCTCATCTGCTTACTACAAATCAAACCAATCAATCGTCTCCTTCACAGGAAGCAAGATTGCAAAGGTCACTGATATCGCAGGACTAAAAGCTGCTGGTGCAAAACTAGGCGCTGCAGTTGGTTCAACATCTCTAGATCTCATTGAGCAAACACTTGGCCTCAAGGCTCAGGTATTCAATGACAACGCAGCTGCAGTTGCAGCACTAAAGAATGGTCAGATTGATGGACTCGTTGTTGATCTTCCAACAGCCTTCTATCTATCAGCAGTTGAAGTTCCAAAGGGAATCATTGTTGGACAATTTGAAAACAGTGACTCAATGGATAGTGGCGCAGGTCTCTTGCTTGCAAAGGACAGCGCAATCACAGCTTGTGTTACAGGTGCAGTTGATGCGATTCGCGATAGCGGAGAACTTCAAACAATTACTGATACCTGGCTAACAACTGCTGCCGGCGCACCAGTACTTGAGTAATACGCGTACATAAACAATATGTCACAAGAGGTAGGGCGTGGATCTGAGAATCACTCGGACTCCACGCCCTACTCTTTTGGCGGAAGCTGGACGCCTAGCGCTGTTGAATTAGAGCGACGCATTGCACGCAAAGCTCGTGGACGTAAAAACTCGCTCGTTGCAGCCGCCTCGACCATTCTGGTTCTTGGAACGCTTGCAACAATAATTGTTACCTCCCCTGGTTGGAAAAATCTCTCTGACACATTCTTCAAGTGGGCATATGGTTTTGAAGTTCTGCCAAAGATCATTTTGGGCTTTGGTGCTAATGTTTTTCTCACAGTCATCGCAGCCACATCTGTAGCAATCTTCGGTCTGATCTTGGCTCTCGTGCGCACATCGCGCTCTCCTGCAATTACGCCTTTTAGAATTCTTGCAACGATTTATGTAGATGTATTCCGCGGAATTCCAATGTTGCTTATTATTTTGCTCGTCGGTTTTGGTATTCCAGCACTTCGCCTCAAAGGCGTCACGAATAATGTATTTATCCTTGGTATTTGCGCAGTAATTATTACCTACTCGGCCTACGTTGCCGAAGTTATTCGAAGTGGAATCCTGACTGTGCATCCAAGCCAGCGGGCAGCTGCTCGTTCATTGGGTTTATCTAACTTTCAAACACTTCGCTACGTAGTTTTGCCGCAAGCACTTCGCCGCGTGACTCCACCACTTCTCAACGACCTTGTATCTTTGATCAAAGACACTGGCCTTGTTTCAATCTTGGGTGTAACTGATGCAATTAGGGCCGCCCAAATTGCAAGTAGTCGAAGCTTCAATTACACACCGTATGTCATGGCTGCTGGAATCTTTTTGCTCGTGACCATTCCACTTACTCGTTACACCGATCGCACACTTCGCAAATCTATTGATCGACAGAATGCCCAGGGCCTCGCATGAGTGTTCCTGTATTAGCCCTAGAGAAAGTGCGCAAAGCATTCGG
>CAMBGL010000042.1 GCA_945866155.1 Bifidobacterium breve | reverse complement strand
GATGCGCGATGTGGTTGATTTTTATCAATTGCAATCGCCATATCTGCAAGGCCAAATCCACGTCCTGCTTCTTTATAACCCGCAGATGCTGGTGCCACCGTCCATTCACGATTTGAAGATGTATAAATTTGAACCTCATCGCTAAACATATTCGGATCTGGCACTGAAATTGTTCCTTCAGTTCCGTAGACCTCAATGCGTGGAAGTCGTGCAGCCCAGACTTCAAAACTCACCATAATTGTTGATGTAACACCGGAGGCGTGTTCAAGGAGAGCAGTGATATGCGTTTCAACTTCAACTCTGAGTTCTGTGCCAGCGAGATCACCTGTTGCAACACTGCGCTTTCGATCAGAGTGAGTTGAACTTCCAATAACGTTAACAACTGGACCGAGCAAAGTTATAAGAGCGGTGAGGTAATAAGGACCCATATCAAATAGAGGTCCTGCACCTGGCAAATAATAAAATTGTGGTGCTGGGTGCCAGAGTTCGTGACCTGGCGCAGACCAGAACGCACTTGCTGCAAGTGGCTTTCCAATTTTTCCAGAATCTAATAAATCACGAGATGTTTGAATACCAGTTCCTAAAACAGTATCTGGTGCGCTGCCAATTCTTAGTCCGGAACTCTTTGCAAGTTCCATCATTGGTTTTGCTTCTTCAACTGAGAGGGCAAGTGGTTTTTCACCATAAATATGCTTGCCAGCAGTGAGGGCTTTCATTGCAATAATTGCATGTGCATCTGGTGTTGTGAGGTTGAGAATGACATCAATATCTTTGGAAGCAAAGAGTTCATCAACGCTTCTAGATTCAATACCGGCTTTTGCGGCAACTTCTGTGGCGCGAGCCGCGTCAAGGTCTGCAAGTGCAATGAGCTTGAGTGATGGCAGTGTTGGAATATGCGTGAGGTACTGAGTGCTGATATTTCCAGTACCAATAATTCCTACTCTTAGCGGGATGCCCACAACAAACCTCTTTCAATGAGTTGCTTCACATTAGGATCTTGCACAACTTTGAGGTTGTGTCCTGGCGTACAAATAAAAATTTTGCCTTTGCCCCAATTGCGGGTCCAAACTGCAGGAGATGTAACTTCACGATTCCAAGGATCCCAGGAGCGAACTTTCTGGGTAGTTGTTGCCAATACATCAATGTAGTCATCAGAGAGAACCCAGTACTGCTCAGTTACTAAATCGAAATCTTTCATTCCCTTTGTTATTGGGTGATTAGCGGCTTCAGGCAAGAAATTAACGGTGTATGGCATGTAATTATCGTCTTGTTCACCTTTTTGTTCATCAGGGTGCTTACCTGGGTGGCAAGCAAACTGCCCACCAACTAGATGTAGGTAATCTGAATTGTTGCGGTAAGAATCAGCGATTCCACCATGCCATCCTCCAAAGCCAGTTCCATTTTCGATGGCGGTGCGCAGTCCAAGAAATTGTTCTTTTTCAATTGTGAACATTGTCATTGTCTGTTGAATCAAATCAACAGTAGCCATGAACTCTGCATCTGCATAAATATCAGGAGATTCTTCTACACGAACCTTGAAGCCATTCGCTTCAAGAAATGGAATAAAAAAATTTGTTGTCTCAACAGGTTGGTGGCCATCCCAGCCACCACGAACTACGAGTGCTTGTTTCATTTAGTGTGACTCCCGTAGAACTTCTGAGCCGCTGCCACCTGTAAGAAAATCATTATCTGCTCCTGTATCTGCTTGCATGACGTGGTCTATATATAACTTCTGCCATCCCCGATCGGGTGAGGCAAATGCTTGCGTTGTTGCTGCATTCGGCGTGCGCTTTGCTAGCTCTTCATCCGAAATATCTATGTTGAGAGTACGCGCGGCTACATCTAGAACAATGATGTCCCCTGTTTGTACAACTGCAAGTGGTCCACCAGCTGCAGCCTCTGGTGCAACATGGAGAACAACAGTTCCATATGCAGTTCCACTCATTCGCCCATCACAAATACGCACCATATCGCGTACGCCTTTTTCTAATAACTTCTTTGGAAGCGGCATATTTGCAACTTCTGGCATACCTGGATATCCCTTTGGACCACAGCCGCGAAGAATCAGAACTGAATTTTCATCTACATCAAGTGCCGGATCATCAATTCGTTTTTTGAAATCTTCGATGCTGTCAAAAACAATTGCTTTTCCTCTATGTTGCAACAAGTGTGCACTAGCTGCAGCTGGTTTGATGACTGCGCCGAGTGGAGCTAAGTTGCCAGTGAGAACAGCAATTCCTGCGCCTTCGAGCAAAGGTGTCTGGCGCTTTCTAATTACATCAGTATCGTAAATTTCTGCCTCAGATAAATATGAAGTTAGTGGCTTACCAGTAACAGTAACTGCCTTTGGATCTAATAAATCTTCTAGCTCTTTGAGAACAGCGAGTAATCCTCCTGCGCGATATAGATCCTCCATCAAATACTTACCTGCAGGTTGAAGATTTACTAATAGTGGAACGTGTGAGCCTGTTTTATCAAAGTCCTTGAGTGTGAGGTCGATACCGAGTCTTCCGGCTATTGCCAATAAATGCACGACTGCATTCGTGGAGCCACCGATTCCAGCAAGAGCGACAATTGCATTGAGGAAAGATCCCTTAGTCATAACATCACTAGGTTTTCTATCTTCGAAAACCATTGAAACAATAAGGCGACCAGATTCTTGGGCAGCTTGAAGTAAGCGACTATCCGCAGCCGGCGTTCCTGCTGTTCCTGGAATTGTCATACCAAGTGCTTCAGCCATTGAACCCATTGTTGAAGCAGTTCCCATTGTGTTGCAATGACCACGGCTTCGAATCATGGAAGATTCAGAATTGAGGAATTTTGCTTCACTCAATTTTTTTGCACGAACATCTTCACTGAGTCGCCACACATCTGTTCCGCAACCTATTGGATTTCCTTCAAATGTTCCAGTGAGCATCGGCCCACCAGGTACAACAAGGGCTGGTAAATCAACAGATGCTGCAGCCATGAGCAGTGAAGGAATTGTTTTATCGCAACCACCGAGTAGTACAACTCCATCAATTGGATTAGCGCGAATCATTTCTTCAGTAGCCATTGCAGCCATATTGCGCCATAACATCGCAGTTGGGCGCATCTGTGTTTCACCGAGTGAAACACTCGGCATATTTAGTGGAACTCCCCCGGCCTCCCAAATTCCATTTTTCACATGCTCCATAACTTCATTGAGATGTGAGTTACATGGAGTTAGGTCTGATGCTGTATTAGCTATTGCAATATGTGGTCGTCCATCAAAAGCATCATTGGGTAATCCACGTCGCATCCATGCGCGATGTATATAGGAATCCCGATCTTTGCCGCCGTACCAATGTGCACTTCGCATGCTCAGGGCCTCCCATGGGTTTCGAAGTAAGGCTTGAGTATAGTGATAATTTGAGCGTAATTGATATTACTATTTATGTACAATCTGGAATTGAATTCGCGAATCTAAACTGCGAAACTCGCAGTCGAACGCCCGGTCGCACCTGGCTTACAAATAAATGTTTTTCCCGCATGTTCACCATCATCAAAAGGATCTCCAGCTCGACCTGAGCTCTGCGCAGTAGTAATCATCAAGATATCTAAATCTGGACCAATGAAGGCACATGATGAAGCAAACATCGCAGGAACCGAGATAATTTCACTCACTTTGAAGTTTTCATCAAGTCGACGAACTTCGCTACTTCCCCAAAATGCAACCCACAGTCCGCCTTGGTTGTCAGCGCACATTCCATCAGGAAAACCTTCATCTGGATTAGCTGTGTAACGTACTTTGCGATTCTTAATATTTTTACCTTCTACATCAAAGGAATCAATTGTAAATTTCATTGTATCGATGTAATACATGGTCTTACCGTCATTGCTCCAGTCGAGACCATTACTCAAGGTAACGTCGCTAATTACACGTTCCATCTTTGAGCCATCACGATCTAAGCGATATAGCGCTGCTTCACCTGGAGTGAAATCTGCGGTGAGAGATCCCAACCATAGATCTCCAGTAGGAGAAACTTTTGCATCATTCCAGCGAATAGGAAATTTTTCACCTGGTCCATCAACATCAACTCGATTAGGAAGTGCGTGCATCGTTCCATCAGCATCTCGTAAATATGGACCAGAAGTTGTACCAATCAATTCTCCGCCTTGTGCACGGGGAATTACAAAGCCAATCTCCTCATCTACCGAATATTCACCAGTGGCATTTGTATCAAGATCGCGCCATAAGACTTTCTTGCCAGTGATATCAACCCAATATCCGCGTTGATTATTCTTGCCAGCCGAGGCAGGGCCTTCGCCTAGTTCGCACTTACGGTCATCCCATACATCGGCTTTAATCATGGCTATGTCTACCATAATGTGCGAAATGGAAATAGACTCACAATCATGACCTCTGATGCAATTCTATTCACGAATCAAGTTGTCGTTGTTGTTGGCGCAAGCAATGGAATTGGTCGTGCTGCAGCCTCCCTTATTTCAAGTCGTGGGGCAAAGATTGTCATTGCAGATATGAATCCTGAGGGCCTAGCCGAACTTGCTCTTGAATTGAAATTGCCAGCTAATCAAGTACATGTACTCGATGTTTCTAGTCAAAGCGCAGTAGCTGCTTTTATTGCAACAATAATCAAAGAACATGGCCGTATTGATGCACTCATAAATTCTGCAGGAATTGTCGGACAATCAAATGTGAAGATTGAAGATTTAGATTGGTCGCTCTTTGAAAAGACAATTCAAGTAAACCTCTATGGTGCCATCTGGCTAACTCAACAAATAATTCCACATATGAAGAAACAGACATATGGACGCATCGTGCACTTGGCATCAATTGCAGGAAAAGAAGGAAATCCAGGTATGGCTTCATACAACACATCCAAGGCAGGACTGATTGGATTTGTAAAAGGAGCAGCTAAAGAGCTGGCACATGATGGAATTATTATTAATGCCCTCGCTCCAGCAGTTATTAGTACGCCTATGAATTCAAATACGAGTGAGGAGACATTGAAATATATGATCTCTCGAATCCCGCTTGGTCGTACTGGTCAAGCAAGTGAGGTTGCCGAAATCATTGCATTTATGGCATCTCCTGCGTGTTCCTTTACAACAGGATTTACATTCGATATTTCAGGCGGTCGTGCTACCTACTAATTCTTTTTCTAAGCGCTCTGCAAGTGCTGGTTTTACTCTCCACATCGCGATCATCTCTTCATAACGCTTCACATCCTGAATATCTGGCTTTGCTCCAGTCTTGACGGCGCGAATCATCATATTTCTTGGGGTGTGCTCTCCCCCAATAAATTCAATTACATCAACTCGATATCCCAATAGTCGCAAGATCTGTGCTCGAAGTGCATCTGTTAGTAAATCACTCATTCGCTCTTTCATAAGGCCATGCTTGGTGATAATTGACCATGGCTCTGGAATCTCGCTGAGTTGGCTCTGTAAATCATGATGACAACATGGGGCGATAAAGAGCAATTTTGCATCACTGTGAACCGCCCAAGCAATTGCATCATCAGTTGCTGTATCGCAAGCATGAAGAGCAATGGCTACATCAGTCTTAGTTACCGTTGTCTCTGAAATTTCTTCAGCACGAAATTCAACACTCTTTTCAATTCCAAGTTTGTGAGCAATTGCAATATTTCTATCGCGCGATTTAGCTCGAATATCTATGCCGACTACAGAGAGAGGGATTCCTTGACTTTGAAAGTATTGATGTGCGCCAAATGTTAGGTAGGCATGTCCGCAGCCAAGATCGGTAATCGTGAGGGGATTATCTTCTGTGGGCTTATGAATTTGACCTGCTTCAATTGCATTCTTCATTGCTGGGGCAAGAATTCGTAAAAACTCTTCAACTTGCATGTACTTATCTGATTTAGAAGGCTTAATGACACCCTTGGAATCAGAGATACCGACTTCTAGAAGGAAAGGGTCGTTTGCATTGAGGAGTCGATTCTTATTGCGATCATGAGTTAGTACCTGCTCATTGCTGCCTTTAGAACGGGTTACCAGCGCCTCCCCTTTCTTTGAAATGCGTATTGATAATGAACCCGTAGTTTGTTCCACCAAAATGTTCGCATAACCTGATGAGAGCAGGGCAAGTAAATCAAATTCGGTTGGTAAATAATTCTTCGCAGTAGTCTGGCGTCCATCATTTTCAATTACTTGTAAATGTATTGCCTCTTTTATTTGAACTGGACGAATATCAATTCTCTCGAATGGTGTCTGCATATTGCGGCGTCGACCAGATAGAACGGCTCGAACTAAACTTTGAGAATCACTAATAAGGTCTACTGCTTCAGTTATCGCCTTATCTAGCTCAATTGCCATAGAGCAAACTTAGCAAATTACCGCCCCTACTTTTTCATGAGGGTCCATTTCTAGATTCTTTTTAGAACTACCTTGGCAATCTAATATCAATTGCGAGGCCACCTAAAGAACTCTTACGAAGCGAGAAGCTGCCTTTATGCATAGTTACTACAGCGTTCATGATGCTCATGCCCAGTCCGCTCCCACCGGTTTCTCGTGATCTGGAACGGTCAAATCTTTGCAGTGATCGAATCCCCTCACCGTAGGCACTTTCAGTTAGACCTGGACCTCCATCTTCAATAAGTAAATGAATCTCTTTACCTTTAGGGCTCAACGTAATTGATACAGGTGAATCTTTGGGGGTATGTCGATCAATATTCAAGAGTGCATTCTGAATCAAACGCTGCAGATGAATCTGCGAACCTGAAAATTCGATTTCTTGCTCACATGTATAAGTAAGAGCGTGCAAAGGTGATATAACTTTGAAATCATTTATATGGCTTTGAAGAAGCTCTCCAAAATTGAAAGTAGATTTAGTGACTGAAACACTTTCTCCTAATTCAGACAATAGAAGTAAGTCTGATATCAACGAATCCATTCTTGCAATTTCGCCACCTAGTCTTTCAAATGCTCGCTTTTCATCTTCTTCAGTAGGCATTTTTTTTAGGGCTAAGAGCTCCGAATAACCTCTGATGACTGTCAAGGGGGTGCGTAATTCGTGAGCAGCATCTCCTAAAAACTCTTGCATTTTTCGTAGCCGTTCTTTTTCATTGCGAACTCTGTATCGCTTGGAGTTCCAAATAATTACTAGAGAGGCAAGGAAATTTGATGTAAGAATGAAAGTAAGCAGATGCAATATATTTGAACGTACTTTGTCATCTAAATCTTGAGTCGATATCGCAAATAAGAGGAACTCATTTTCAGGTAATTCCATTGCGATGGCGCGGATGTGTTGATTACTTTGCAAGAATATTGGAGCCGAAACCGCACGGATGAGATCTTTTACCCCTATGGATATCTCGGAAAATTGAGTTGACTCTCGGAGAATAGATATTTCATTTGGTGGCGCAATGAAGGCGACAGCAACATCGACACTGTTTACTTCAACTGAGGCTAAAGCTTCATTTATTGCATCTTGGGGTTGCAAAAGAGGCTCAGAAATAACTTGATTCAATGTGCGATCTATGACATTGAGATCAGCGCGATAAGAACCCCAGATCGCAAAACTTCCTATTAGGAAAGAGATAAGAGTTGTCAGAAGGATTGCACCAACAACTTGTCTGAATTTTATTTTCATACAACTTCTTTAGGTTCGTTTATTTGAAAACCAACTCCACGCACTGTCTTTATACCCTCAAATCCATCACGATGTAATTTCTTTCTCAAATACGAAATATAGGTATCTACAACGGTGCTCTCTGATTCAAAAGTGATTCCCCAGACTTCATCTAAAAGTAGCACTTTTGATAGTACACGCCCTTTCTTCTCCATCAGCATTTGCAGCAGACGAAACTCTGTGGGAGATAAGTTGATTTCATCATTATTAAAAGTTACTTTATGTAGCTCTTCATCTAAAGTGATTGGTCCACATTTGAGCGTTCGGGCTATATCAACAGATTTCTTTGATCTGCGGAGTATGGCTTTTACTCTCAAGATTAGTTCTTCTAATCCAAATGGTTTCACTACATAATCATCAGCGCCAATTCTTAGACCTCTAGAAATATCTTGTTGATCGTTACGAGCCGTCAACATTAGTACTGGTACTAAATCACCCGTACCTCTCAGTCTTTCTACTAATTCAAATCCGTCCATCAAAGGCATATTAATATCTATAATTATTAAATCTGGTTTATGAGAGCGCAATACAGTCAGAGCGGACATTCCATTGTCAGCCTCAACCGTTTCAAAGCCGGCAATTTTTAGTGTGTCTCTAAGAAGCTCGCGTACGCCTACCTCGTCATCGACAATCATGATTAGTTCGGCCATGCGGTTACTCTTGCATGAGTTGATGCTAAATCCAATAAATGACAAGCTCCTCGTAAGATTCTCACAGGAAAACCACAAAGTTCCCATGGAGTATTGCCTCATAGCCGCAAGGGTTAGAAATGAATTCTGATAAAGGAGAATCATGAATACAGTTACTAAGAAGAGCCTGGTAGTTATTGTCCTCGCTACTAGTCTATTTATTGGGAGCACAGCATCAGCGCTTGCAGATGTAACTCCAAATCCAAATAAGGTTGCATACGATGCTGCGATTGCACAATACAAAGTTGCAATGCAAGAGCATAAGGCCGATATGGGTTCCTTCTACAGTTCAATGAAAGCTCGAAACGAATCTAAAAAAGCAATAAATACAACTCTCAAAAGTGCAGTAGATAAGGCTAGAGCTGATTACACAGCGGCAATCGCAACTGCTGCAACTGCAGAAGCAAAGAGTGCTGCTCTTACAGCTAGAAAGAACGCGGTCACCGCTGCCACTGCCATTCGTGATGCTGCAGTAACAGCACTGGGTCAACTTCCAGTAAAGCCAACGGCTCCAGTAAAGCCAACACGACCAGAAAAAGTTGTACGTACACCAAAAGCTCCTCGTCCCGTAGCTTCAACAACTCCATCTGCCTAAATAGATCACAACTCATAGGGTGAAATGAACCCCTGGCGCCTTTGGTGCCAGGGGTTTTCGCTTTTGTAAGAGAGTTAGAAGTGCAAGTGACTACAGGCTAGAGATAATTTCTTGTAATTGCTCTACATGTGAATG
>CAMBGL010000041.1 GCA_945866155.1 Bifidobacterium breve | reverse complement strand
TTGCCAGTGAGTGGAAGGTTTTCTCCGGAACAGCGCGCGCTGTATATGTTGGTATATAGAGCTCAGCAAGCAGGCTTTGATGCAGTGAAAGCTGGTGCAGATTTTCTTGATATAAATCGTGCTTGCCATCGTGTTATTGCACAAGGGCTACATGATTTAGGAGTTCTAACAGTTAGCGTCGATGAATCCATGCAACCAGAAATTGGTTTACATCGTCGTTGGACACTTCACGGTGTAAGCCACATGTTAGGCATGGATGTTCATGACTGTGCGCAAGCGCGTAAAGATCAATATACCGAAGCAAAACTTCGCGCAGGAATGATTTTGACTGTTGAACCAGGCTTCTACATTCAACCTGATGATGAATTATTCCCACCTGAGTATCGTGGTATCGGAATTCGAATTGAAGATGATGTTCTAGTTACCGAGGATGGTTACATAAATCTAAGTGCGAATATTCCTAGTCATCCAGATGAGATTGAAGATTGGATGCAATCTCTACGCTAATTGAAGTCCACACCACGCAGCGAGAAGTCCTATCCCGAGTGAGAGCACTAAGTTCATCGCTGCATCTTTGTACCGCCTAAGTTCAAATGCTAAGTAAATATCGAGCATAAATGTTGACCATGTTGTAAATGCTCCGGCAAAACCAATTGCTAGTAGATCATTAACTTTTTCGCTGCTCTTGAACGTCATTCCTAGTAGGAAAGATCCCAGAATATTCACAAGAAAAATTCCATAAGGTTTGTTGGTGAATTTTCGAATGTATTGATCTATTGCAAAGCGGGCTGGCGCACCAATGGCAGCCCCAAGAATTACATATAAGGCATTCACGAGCGCACTGGAATAACTCTGCGGGCGAGGGGCAAAATAATAATGATAATGATTATTGATGTAACTAGGTTCTCTGCCAGAAATAGCAGCCCACCTTCACGTGGTTCTAACGATTGAGCTGTCACAGCTGAAAATGTTGTTAGTCCCGCACAAAAACCAGGGAGCAGAAGATGGCGCAGCTCTGTAATTCCTCGACGCTCCATTAGTACAAGGAGCGCGGATGCCAGTGCTACTCCCACCATATTTGCAACAAGAGTTCCCGTGCGATCATCAGGAATTATTACGCTGAGAAAATAGCGAAGAAGAGTTCCGAATACTCCGCCGATCGATACAAGTACTAATGACTTCAAGTACTAAACAATACCCTCGCGTTTGCGAATCTTTGAGCCTAGCCAGCGAATTGGATCATATTTTTCATCAACAACGCGCTCCTTCATAGGAATGATGGCGTTATCTGTGATTCGAATATGTTCTGGGCACACTTCTGTGCAGCACTTGGTGATGTTACACATTCCAAGTCCATGCTCTTCTTGCGCAGTTTTCTTACGATTCTTCAAAGTATCTAGTGGGTGCATATCTAATTCAGCGATGCGGATAAAGAAGCGTGGACCGGCAAAAGATTTCTTATTGTCTTCGTGATCGCGAATAACGTGACATGTGTCTTGGCATAAGAAACACTCGATGCATTTGCGGAACTCTTGGCTGCGCTCAACATCTATTTGCTCCATGCGTGCTTCGCCCGGTTTCAAATTCTCAGGGTGTGAATATGCAGGAATCTCCATGGCTTTTCTATAGTTGAAAGAAACATCCGTTACTAAATCTTTGATAACTGGGAATGCACGAAGCGGTGTAACAGTAATTGTCTCGTCATCGCCATATGCAGACACTTGAGTCATGCAAGCAAGACGTGGCTTTCCGTTGATTTCCATTGAACAAGATCCACATTTTCCTGCTTTACAGTTCCAGCGAACTGCAAGGTCGCCCATTTGTGTTGCTTGAACACGGTGAATTACATCGAGAACAACTTCACCATCATTAGCCTCTACAACAACATCTTGTAGACCGCCATTGGTCGAGTCGCCTCTCCAGATACGAAGATTTAGTTTGCGTGCCATTAGTTGGATCCGCCTTTCGTAATTTCTTCTGGTGTCATGTACTTCTCTAATTCATGAATATCAAAGAGATCAAAGAGTTCTTTGGGGATTGGCAGGAGAGCTTGTGCTCTCACGCTAACTTTATCTCCATCAAAACTCGAAATGTGGTTTACCTGGCGCCATTTGTTATTCATGCCAGGGAAATCGTCGCGGGTATGTCCGCCTCGTGATTCTTCACGCAAGATTGCAGACTTTGCGGTGCTCTCAGCAACGAGCAACATATTGTCGAGATCGAATGCTAGGTGGAAACCAGGATTGAATTTTCTATCTCCAGCCACTGCGATATTTGCACTACGTGCGCGAATTGCAGCAATCTTTTCAATTGCCTCTTGCAATTCAGAACCAGTACGAATAATTCCTACTAAGTTATGAGTAATTTCTTGAAGTTCGGCATGAAGTGAGTATGCATTCTCTCCACCTGTGCGACTAAATGGCGCTTCAATGCGCGCTGCTGCAGCCTTTAGCGCAGCATCACTGACTGGATTATCACCGCTCTTCTTTGCATATTCAGATGCGCCCATTCCTGCGCGACGACCAAATACCAGAAGGTCTGAGAGCGAATTTCCACCAAGACGATTTGATCCATGCATTCCGCCGGCAACTTCTCCCGCTGCGAATAAACCTGGAACACCAATTGCTGCTGCAGTATCTGGCTCTACTTCAACGCCACCCATTACGTAATGACATGTTGGGCCAACTTCCATTGCCTCTTTTGTAATGTCAACGCCTGCAAGTTCATAGAACTGATGCCACATGGATGGAAGGCGCTTTTTGATAACTTCTGCAGATAAACGCTTTGAAACATCGAGGAAGACTCCGCCGTGCTCTGACCCGCGACCAGCTTTTACCTCCGAGTTAATCGCGCGAGCAACTTCGTCGCGAGGTAACAACTCTGGTGGGCGGCGGTTGTTATCTTGATCTAGATACCAACGATCTGCTTCTGCTTCATTGTCTGCATAAATATTTTTGAATACTTCAGGAATGTATTTGAACATAAAACGTTCGCCCACATTATTTGTAAGGATTCCACCCTCACCACGAACAGATTCTGTAACAAGAATTCCGCGCACCGACGGTGGCCAGACCATTCCTGTTGGGTGGAATTGCAAAAATTCCATATCTACAAGATTTGCTCCAGCTTTGAGGGCGAGTGCGTGGCCATCGCCAGTACCTTCCCAAGAGTTTGATGTAATTTTGAAAGTTTTACCAACGCCACCTGTTGCGATAATTACAGATTTTGCTTCGAATAAAACTTCACTGCCACTCTCGCGCCAGTATCCATAAACTCCAGCAACTTTGCCATTTTCTTTAATGACTTCAGTGACAGTGAGTTCAGCAAATACTTTCATGTGGCTCTCAGCATTACCGTGATCGCGTGCATCTTGTTGTTGCAGCGCAACAATGCGTTGTTGCATTGTGCGAATAAGTTCTAGTCCAGTGCGATCGCCGACGTGTGCAAGGCGTGGGTATTCATGTCCGCCGAAGTTACGTTGTGAAATCTTTCCCTCTTTAGTGCGATCAAAGAGAGCGCCCCATACTTCGAGTTCCCAAATGCGATCTGGGGATTCTTTAGCGTGTAATTCAGCCATTCTGTAATGGTTGAGGAATTTTCCACCGCGCATTGTGTCGCGAAAGTGCACCATCCAGTTATCACCTGAATTGACGTTACCCATTGATGCAGCTGCGCCGCCCTCTGCCATAACCGTGTGAGCTTTACCAAAGAGTGACTTACAAATAATTGCAACGCTAAGTCCGGATTCACGCGCTTCTACTGCAGCGCGAAGACCAGCGCCACCTGCGCCGATAACAACTACGTCGTACTTATATTTTTCTAAGTTTGTCATGATCGCTCTCTTTAGAAGAAGTAAAAATTAGTCCAGGCGCCAGATGCAACTTGGCGAACGTAAATATCGGCAAATGCAACTGCAGCTAGTGAGTACCAAGCAAATCGCGGATGTGAGTGATTGAGTACAGAGACCCAACTCCATAATTTGTAGCGCACAGGATGTTTTGAGAAATGCTTTAGTCGGCCACCAAGTGTGTGGCGACATGTATGGCATGACAAGGAATAAAGCCAAAGCATTGTTGTACTGAGAACAAGAACGAGTGAACCGACGCTCATATGGCCCCATTCACCTTCAATGCTTTTAAATGAAATTATTGCGTCATAGGTAAGAATTATATTAAAGACTAAACCTGCATAGAAGAACCAACGGTGGCCGTTCTGTAAAATCAGTGGTGCACGTGTTTCACCAGTGTATTTAGTGTGTGGCTCTGCAACTGCGCATGCAGGTGGCGACATCCAAAATGCACGGTAATACGCCTTGCGGTAGTAATAGCAAGTCATGCGGAATCCAAGTGGGAAGATCAAAATAATCAGCGCTGGTGAAAGTGCAAAGTTAAATATTTCTGCACTCACTGGAGTCCAACCAAAAATTGTTGCTTCAGGAACACATGCTTTAGAAAGACATGGCGAATAGAAAGGAGAGATTAGGTGGTCCTTGTAATAATTCGCACCTTCAAATGCTCTAAAGGTTGCATAGATAACAAAACTAAAAAGAACACCGAAGGTAATTGCGGGCTGTAGCCAGTATTTATCAGTGCGCAGGGTGCGCTCTTTTATCTTTGCTCTCGCTGGTGAAAATACACCTGACATATTTCTAGCCCCTTTAGTAATTCCTAAGGAGCAAGTCTCCTCCCGGTGTGAAGAGAGTGCTAGGTGTAGCTCTGCTTATGGGCTATGAAGTCAGCCACAAAAAAAGAAAAATGGCGGAGGGCGTGGGATTTGAACCCACGAAACTTTCGTTTGCCGGTTTTCAAGACCGGTGCACTCGGCCGCTATGCGAGCCCTCCGTGGGAGAGATTACCCGAGAATCACAAGAGTTGAAAATTAAGGATTGAAATTAGGCAGGAAGATCGAGTAATTCCTCGATGATTATCGCAACACCATCTTCTGTGTGGGGGCGAGCAATTCCTTTTGCATGTTTTGCTCCATCTGGATGACCATCGGCCATTGCATAAGAGCGACCACACCATTGCAACATTGAAAAATCATTTGGGTTATCGCCAAATGAAACACAATCTTGTGCATCAATTCCGAGTCGGGCTGCCATCTTCGCAAGTGTGGTGCCTTTTGAAACATCGAGTGCAGAAATTTCCAATAGCGAATCGTGCGGATTTGAATGTGTAACAGTTACTAAACCTTCAAGTACTTTTGTTGCAATTGCTAACATCTTATCTGAAGTATGTTCTTGGTTAGAACAACGTGCCAACATTTTGAGCGCAGGGGAACTTATGATTTCTTCAATTTTATCTACGCCTATATTGTCGATTCCGACATCCCAGCGAGGTACATAAATCTTTTCACGATGAAAATAATTATGTGATTCAACTGCAAAAGATATTTCTGGAATTGCTTTACGCAATCTCTTCACAGTCTCTAACTGCGCATCTACGGGCATTAGCCATTCTTCTAATACTTTTTCATTCTTAAGGTCATACAACATCGCACCGTTTCCACAAATGGCCTTTCCGATTCCGAATGCTGCTTGAATTTCTGGCATCCAGCGCGGAGGGCGTCCCGTTACATAAAAGATTTCAATCCCCATGGAATGTGCGCGCCTAAATACATCGATGGTGCGTTGAGATATCTCTCCGTAGTGAGCTACAACAGTTCCATCTAGATCTGTAGCAATAAGTTTGGGGCGCTTATTCACACCAACTCAAATCGTTTAGTTCCTAAGAATGGCTGCAGGGCTTGTGGCACATTGACACTTCCATCTGCGTTTTGATGGTTCTCAAGAATCGCAACAATCATGCGAGGGATTGCAACAAGTGTTCCATTGAGTGTTGCAACAGCCCTTGTGCCATCGCTATCTTTGAATCGAATGTTTAGCCGACGTGCTTGAAACTCTGCGCAGTTAGAGGTACTTGTGACTTCGCGATATGCCTTCTGCGTAGGAATCCAGGCCTCAATATCAAATTTTCGGTTCGCACTTGAGCCAAGATCTCCTGATGCAACATCGATAACTCGATATGGAATCTCCATTGCATTGAGGAAATCCTTCTCCCATTGCAGTAAGCGTTTGTGTTCTTCTAGCGCTTGATCTGGATGGCAGAAAGAGAACATCTCTACCTTGTCGAATTGGTGAACGCGAATAATCCCACGCGTATCTTTTCCATATGTTCCTGCTTCGCGACGGAAACATGTTGAATATCCTGCATAACGCATTGGTAATTTCTCTACTGGCAGAACTTCATCCATATGATAAGCAGCAAGTGGAACTTCGCTAGTTCCGACTAAATACATTCCATCTTTTTCTAGATGATAAACATTTTCTGCTGCTTGGCCAAGAAAGCCAGTACCTTCCATTGCTGGAGGATTTACTAACACTGGTGGGATAACAGGAGTAAAACCAGCTTTTACTGCAGATGAAATTGCATAGTTCACTAGTGCGAATTCGAGAAGTGCACCAACGCCGGTGAGATAGTAAGAGCGTGAGCCTGAAACTTTTGCACCACGCTCTGTATCAATTGCACCAAGAAGTTTTCCTAATTCCACATGATCTTTTGGTTCAAAGTCACTAAATTCGCGAGGCGTGCCAACATGTTCAATAACTACAAAATCTTCTTCTTTTCCTATTGGTGCATTCGGATCTAAAATATTAGATAGTTGAAGTGCAACCGCTTGAGTTTGTGCTTCAAGATCAGCTCTTTTTGCATCAGCGCTCTTTACCTTATTCGCTAAATCTTTAGCACTTTCGAGTAATTTTGTTTTTTCATCACCTTTTGCGCCACCAACTGATTTAGATAGTGTGTTCTGCTCTGCTCGTAATAATTCAAATTCATTGATTGCAACCCTACGTTTTTCATCAATTGCAATAATTTGGTCTACAAGGCTTACATCTTCTCCGCGACCTTTTTGTGAAGCGCGAACTACATCAGGATTCTCGCGTAAGAATTTGATGTCGATCATTTATTTGACCTTTTCTCGCGGGTACGAACCTAGAAAACGAATATCCTCACAACGTTGACGAAGACTCGCTACCGCTTCTGCAACTGGTGCATCGTTGATATGGCCTTCAACATCAATAATGAAATGGTAATGCCCGAGTTCGCGTCCGGTGGGACGACTCTGAATAAAAGTTAAGTTGACCTCACGCTTAGCAAACTCGGTCAATATTTCTAGCAGCGCACCTACGTGGTCGATCCCAATAAAGATTGCAAGTGAGGTTCGGTCAAGACCGGTTCGGGGTGGAATAGTTCCTGGCTTTGATACCAATACAAATCGAGTAATCGCACCATCGTTATCACCAATATTGTCAGCGATTATTGTCAGGCCGTAATGGGCGGCCGCAACAGGGGCTGCGATCGCGGCATCGAATTCTCCGCGTGAAATTGATTCAGCCGCTGCCGCTGTTGACGCGGTTGGAATAATTTCAGCGCCTGGGTAATTCAGCGCTACATATGTACGGCACTGCGCTTCGGCATGTGGGTGCGTAGCAATTCTTTTTATATCTGCTGTGCCGTGTTTTGTCATCAAAGCGAAGGAGACGGGCAAGGTAACTTCTGCAACGATTGTGAGTGGTTCACCGGTTGCTAGCTCATCGAGTGTGCGAGCAACAACACCTTCGACAGAATTCTCTATTGGGACTAAGGCAAAGTGCGCATTTCCTTCGCGCACTGAATTGAGAGCAGCGGTCACATTTGCATATGGCTTGAGTGAATCATTTGCAGAAGTGATCTTTTTTAGTGCCGCCTCAGTAAAGGTGCCTTTTGGTCCTAAGTATCCGTATGTTCCCACTGGCTAATGATACCCGAGTACATCGCGTGCAATTGACGGGGTATTCGTAATTAGAACTTTGACCTTATTGCGCTCACAAAATTGCATATCTTCAGCTTTATCGACAGTCCAGACAAATAAATCACGAGATTCGCTCATATATGTTGAATCTTCTCTCAACATTTGAATACTCGGTCCTAAGTTTTTTGCTGATGAAAAGCGGCGCATTAATCGAGAATGGCTTGGATGAAGTAGCGCGACTGTATTTTGGTGTGGAGCCATCTTCTTGATTTGCTCGATTGCTAACCACGAAAAAGACATTATCGAAATTTTTGGCAAGTTCTTTTCTTGAGAGAGTAATTCAAGAACTATTTTCTCAATTTCATTTCCACTGGCAACTGGATGTTTTGTTTCTATTGCTAACTCTTTTTTATTTTCTTTAGCAAGTGCTAATAGTTCTTCAAGAGTTAGTACATCTGGGTATTCCCTGCGGATCTGGGCATATTTCAAATCCGCAATCCTGCCCGAAACGCCCGCGCATCGCTTGAGATCGGCATCGTGCCAGAGCAGGGCCACATTATCTTTTGATAAACGCACATCGCATTCAAATCCATCCGCGCCTTGAGCGATAGCGCCGTTATAAGCGCGCAATGTGTGCTCAGGAAAATCCTTTGAGGCTCCGCGGTGGGCGTAGATTTTCATATGCAAGATTAGCACCGTTAGGCTTACCTCTATGAGTAGCAAAGGTACGCAATACTTTTTTGAAAGTTCTGCGCGCTCTGTTCTCGGTTTAGTACGAGAAGGTAATGAAGATTCGGGATTCACTTCCGCAAAGTTGATTGCAGTTGCTGATGGTATGGGCGGTCATGCGGGTGGAGAAGTTGCTTCACGGATTGCAATAAAGACATTGGCCTCCCTTACATCTGTTTTATCTAGTACTGAGATTGATTCAGACTCTATTGAAGATCTTTTACAGAATTCTTTGCACACTATCGATAGTGAGATTGGTGAGCATGCACGCGAAGCAATTGAAGTGCGTGGAATGGGTACAACACTGACGGCGCTTTTGCTCTACGGCGAGAAGGTTGCTCTTTTACATGTTGGTGATTCTCGCGCTTACCGCTTGCGTGGAAATGAGTTAGAGCAACTAAGTTGCGATCACACGGTTATGCAAGAGCTCTTGGACCAAGGCGCAATTACTCCCGCCGATATACGCGACCATCCACAACGTTCGGTGCTAACTCAAGCACTAATGGGTGATGGCAATGTGACACCGGTTTTGCAAATTTATGATGTGAAGGCTGATGATCGTTTTATTGTCTGTAGTGATGGTTTATCTAGTGTTCTCAGTGATAAAGAGATGAAATCTTTCTTGAAAAAGAAGTCAGCCGATGAATCAATAGGTGCGCTCATTGATGCGACATATATCAATGGTGCACCTGACAATATTTCTATAATTATTGCTGACATCGTTTCTTCAAGTGAAGTATCGACGCACTTTATTGGTGCTGCGCAATGATGAATCTAACTTTGGGTGGCCGCTACGTTTTGGGCGAAATGATCGGCACTGGCGGAATGGCTGATGTTTATAG
>CAMBGL010000040.1 GCA_945866155.1 Bifidobacterium breve | reverse complement strand
CATTACGAGGCGTCGCAAATGCTTCTATATCTCTAATGGGACGCGATGACGAGATAAAAAGTGAGGAGCCGTTAGGCAAGAGCTTTGAAATTTCTCGAGCAATAGTTGCTTCATTCCACCCATCAAGTTGGGCAACAACCTTTGCGCTTCTTTCGCCAAACTTTTTCCACGTTGCTACCCAATCCTCATCAGGGTTGGATTTATCAAATTCTGGAATAGCAATAAAGCGTTTGTTGGCCGTTCTGTCAGAATCTACAGTGGCTATTCGAGGATCAATAACGTAAGAAATAGGGGATGAAGCAATAAAGGAATTAATAGAGCGAGAAAGTGTTGTACGGCCAATAATTACTACTGCTTGAGGAATAAGTGATTGACGATTCTTTGTAGAAGTAAGAAATAGAGATGCGTGTGGTGTCGCAGTGGGAAATGAGAGAGGATCTTCGGCAATAACGGGCCAACCCAATTTTTTGGCAAATCCTTGAACTTCTTCGAGGGCAAGTCCACCCCTATCGTGGCCGATAACTAACACACCGCGAGTCTCGTTGATTCTAATTTTTCCTGGACCTTTACGATTCACAAAATCTTTTGGAGCGATTTTGATTTCGTCTAACCAAGAATTATCGGTGTCAGGCAAGAGTGGTTCATCAAATTGAATATTTAGATGAACGGGGCCTTGTCGCAGGCTATCTAGTGGAAGCTCCATTGGGAAAACAGGACCATCAACATCAGCAAAATATCGAACTGCTTTACCAAATATTCTTGCTTGCTCTGTTGTTTGATTTGCACCTGTGCGACGAAGCATCGCAGGACGATCTGCAGTTAGTACTAATAATGGCTGATTTGTATGGTGGGCTTCCAAAACTGCTGGGTGATAATTTGCAACAGCCGTTCCGCTCGTGCAAATAATTGGAACAGGGCGTTTAGTTGACTTGATCAAGCCAAGAGCGAAAAAAGCAGCGCTACGTTCATCAATTCGAATATGTAATGTAATCAATTTCTTTTCTTCGGCAGCAACAAGCGCTAGCGAAAGTGGAGCATTACGTGAACCAGGTGAAATAACAGCATCTTTTATTCCAGCCTCAATCATCTGGCGCACAATTACTCGAGCGAGCTGCGTTGAAGGATTCATACCAAGTGCTCCGCAGTCTTCATAACGCGATTCTTCCACCATTCAAAGCGGTCGGGTGCCACTTCAATAAGGCTGAAGTTGGGCTCAAAATCAGTTATTTGAATTTCGCCATTGGTAATAGGTAAATCGGCAAGATTTGCGTTTAGTAGCGATCCAGTTCCTAACCCGCAATCAAAATTCATTTGCGGAAAAGATGCAGCAAGGATCAATCCATAATTTATTCCGACTGCACTTTCCAGAGCACTCGAGATAACTACTGGAAGGTTGTGATGCTTGGCTAATTGATGTGCACGAGCAATGCCACCAAGTGGTTGAACTTTGAGCATCACGATATCAACTGCGCCTTTTAGATCGACTGTAAATGGATCTGCTGCCTTGCGCAAAACCTCATCACCGGCAATTTTGATATCAATTTTTAGTTTTTGCTTTAACTCGCGTAATTCTTCTACAGTCGCGCACGGTTGCTCAACATATTCAAGTGGGCCAATGTTTTCATAAATTGCTCGTAAATTTGTAACAGCATTTGCCACATCCCAATTGCCATTGACATCAATGCGAATTTTAGCTTTTGGATTTAGCGCTCTTACTCGCGCAAGTCGAGCAATATCTTCTGGACGATTTTCTCCAACTTTTACTTTGAAAGTTTCTACTCCAGGAAAAGAACTTACAATTTTCTCAATTTCCGCTGGATCGTTGAGCGCTGGGATTGTGCCGTTGACTCTTATGGAGTTGCGATAGATATGTGGGCGAGGCTTTGTTGCAGCCTCAATAGCTGATGACAACCATGGTGCACATTCTTTATAACCGTATTCAAGAAATGGTGAAAATTCTCCCCAGCCATATTCGCCTCTAAAGAGTGCAACTTCGCGGATATGTATTCCACGAAAATTAGTCTTTGTCGGCAATGCGACTACGCGCATTGTGGAGAAGAGTTCTTGCAACATTGATTAGGGACGCTTTGGAAATTTCTTGAAATCTGGTTCGCGGCGCTCTTTATATGCATCGCGCCCTTCTTGTCCCTCTTCTGTCATGTAAAAGAGAAGCGTTGCATCACCAGCAAGTTGTTGCACACCTGCAAGACCATCGTCGGCTGCGTTCAAACTTGCTTTGAGTAAACGAAGTGCCAATGGAGAATTGCGTAACATTTCGCGACACCAAGAAACAGTTTCAGCTTCAAGATCTGCAACAGGAACAACTGTGTTGACGAGTCCCATTGCGAGCGCTTCTTTTGCATCGTAGGAACGAGTCATAAACCAAATTTCACGAGCCTTCTTTTGTCCAACACTTGCGGCGAGTAATCCAGAGCCGTATCCACCATCGAATGAACCAACCATTGGACCTGTCTGACCAAAGAGTGCGTTATCGGCTGCAATTGTTAAATCGCAGACAACATGTAATACATGGCCACCACCAATTGCCCATCCTGCAACCATTGCAACTACCGGTTTTGGTGTGCGACGAATTTGAACTTGTAGATCTAAAACATTGAGACGTCCGATTCCTTTTTTAGCAAGTGAATCATCGCCAAGGTATCCATCATCTCCGCGAACGCTGATATCGCCACCTGAGCAGAATGCTTCTGTTCCTTCGCCCGTCAAAATGATTACACCGACTTCTTCGTTGTCGCGAGCAAGTGAGAATGCAGATTGCAATTCAATAATTGTTTGTGGTCTAAATGCATTACGAACGGAGGGACGATTGATTGTTATTTTGGCGATTCCATCACCGATTTCATATTTCACATCGGTAAATGCTTGCGCTCCAGCCCCGCTCTTCCATTGCGGAATCTCACGGCTGCCAAAATCACGCTTGATCGGTCTGCTCACATTTCCTCCATCTTCGTTGCTAGCGATAGCCTACGACGGCAATGGATATGAAGTCACAACGAAAAGTGAGCCTCGTAGGCTCGGAAGAGCCCCTTGCCGAAATAATGGCAAAGATTGCTTCTGCTCTGCTCGGTAATGGGCCAGCTCTGGCTTTTGGTCCAGTCCAATCCTCATTTGCACCAGATTCAATTGCAGTAATCGTCACCACCACTGGAAGTACAGGGGTTGCGAAAGAAGTTGCTCTCACCGCACAAGCAGTCATTGCATCCGCTCAAGCATCACATAAATTTCTTGGAGCAAAGATTGGCCAACGTTGGTCGCTCTTGCTTCCACTGACTCATATCGCGGGAGTAAATGTCTTAGTGCGTTGCCTCGAATTACAAAGTCAGCCAATTGATTTGAGAAATTTTGAAGGCGAATACCCACATGCTGATTACACGGCAATAGTTCCAACACAGCTTTACCGTGCACTCCATGGCGATGAAAAATTGTTGCGTCACTTACAGTCAGCGAAAGCTGTACTCGTTGGTGGTGCGCATTTACCTCGACACCTCAGAGATCAAGCTGAACACCATAAAATCACAATCGTTACAACGTATGGAATGAGTGAGACATCGGGCGGATGTGTTTATAACGGTGAACCGCTAGATGGTATAAAAATCGAAATTGATGCACATTCGTTAGTTCGAATTAGCGGTAAAACTCTCGCCTCCACATATCTAAATAATGAAAGTGAATGGCAGAAATCTTTTGACGGTACATGGTTCACTACTCAAGATATTGGTGAATATACAGATGGTTTCCTTCAGATTCTGGGGCGAGATGATGAAATCATAATTAGCGGTGGAGAAAATGTTTCCCTCAGTGCTATTGATGAACTCTTATCACTTCATTTCCCTGAAATTGAAGCAGCCGCATTTGCAGTGCCTGACCTCGAATGGGGCCATGCGCTTCATCTTGCAATTGTTGGTGAGATTGAAAATTCAACGTTAGCCATATTTCTAGAAAAGACTCTCGGAGTATCTGCAAAACCTAAGAAAATACATAGAGTTGATTCAATTCCCCGAATTGGGATTGGCAAAATAGATCGCCATGCACTCGTAGAATTACTCCATAATGAATAAATGGATTCTTGGAGCGCGCCCTCGTACTTTGCCTGCAGCTATTGCTCCCGTACTGGTTGCAACAGCACTTGCCGGAGATGAATTTCAACCTTCGCGTGCAGCCTTGGCGCTTCTTGTCAGTTTGAGTCTTCAAGTCGGTGTGAATTATGCAAATGATTACTCTGATGGAATTCGAGGTACCGATGCAGATCGTGTTGGCCCAACTCGACTTACCGCTAGCGGTCTTGCAACACCTGGCGCAGTAAAGCGCGCTGCATATATTGCATTTCTTATTGGCGCGATTGTAGGGCTCATACTTGCTGCGCAAACTTCTTGGTGGCTCATTCTTGTTGGCGGTGTTGCAATCCTTGCTGCCTGGGGTTACACAGGTGGACAAAATCCATATGGTTACAGTGGCTTTGGTGAAATTTCTGTATTTATCTTTTTTGGTTTAGTCGCAACCATGGGAACTTTCTATGTTCAAACTGAATCTGTAACTTTTCAAAGCGCTCTAGCATCGATTCCAATTGGAGCGCTAGCGTGCGCAATACTTGCTGTGAATAATATCCGTGACCGTGAGAAAGATTTCCTCGTGGGAAAACGCACTCTTGCAGTTCGACTCGGCGATCGTTATGCCCGTTACTTATTCCTCTTTCTTATTATTTCTGCTCATACCGCAGCAATAGCAACCACCTTTCCATGGGGTGCTCTCACTCTTCTTGCCGCTCCGATAAGTCTTAGCGTTTCCCGTAAGGTGCTCAAGGGAGCGCACGGCAAAGAGTTGATTCCCTTGCTGGGCGCCACAGGAAAATTGCAATTGCTCTTTGCCATTATTTTTTCCATTGCGCTAATCATTGGATAATAGGGTTAGACTTATCTCATGGTTAAGTTCCTTCTCCCCGTATTGCTTGTTGGTTTCATGATTTACACACTTGTTGACTGTGCGCGCACCGATGAATCACAGGTTAGAAATCTTCCAAAATGGGCATGGATTGCAATCATAATTATTATTCAAACAATTGGAGCAATTGCATATTGGGTTGCAGGGCGACCAAAGCGCCCAGGTCGTGGTGGCGGTCCAAAGCGTCGAATCTTGCCACCAGATGATGACCCAGATTTCTTACGCAAGCTCTAATTTATAAACCTGAGTAGGTGTGCTTTCCAGCTCCATAAATATTTACATATATGTAATTAAATAAAAATGTAGAGCCTGCAAAGAGACATAACCACGCAGCTCTGCGTCCGCGCCAGCCAATCGTTACGCGCGCATGAAGGTAGGCGGCATATGCAACCCATGTAATAAATGCCCACGTCTCTTTAGGATCCCAGCCCCAATAACGGCCCCACGCGCTTTCGGCCCAAATTGCACCTGCAATTACTGAAAATGTCCAGAGTGGAAATACAAAAGCAACGAGTCGATATGAGAGTTGATCTAAAACTTCTAGAGATGGAAGTCGTTGCGCCCATACGGTGCGAGGGCCCTTGCGCTCCATCGAATCCAAATATAAATATGCAGCTGCAATAACGTTGGCAAGAAGAAAAACTCCACCAGAGATAATTGCAGTTGAGACATGAATAACTAGCCACGTAGATTTTAGTGCAGGTACAAGAGGTGCACTTGGGCGATAAAGAACTGCAATTGCAGTACCGAGTGCTAGCAAGACTGCGATAGAGACTAATAGTCCAAGCCAACGCAGGTCATATTTGCGAAGAGCAGCTAAGTATGCGCCAGTAAATGCCAGTGCACCGGTAATTGAAAATTCGTACATATTTCCCCAAGGAACGCGCTGCGCAGATATTCCTCTAGCAATGACTCCAACAAAAAGTAAAATAAATCCAAGAATCATCATCGCTGTTGCAATGCGAGAGGCTTTCTCTGTACGTGTGTAGTCCAGAGTCTTTGTTATTAGATTTCCATCCGTTGTATCTGCCGACTGTGGCGCGCGAACTGCCCACGCAGTTTCATAAGCGTGAGCGAGGAAGGAAAGTGTAAAAACAGCCATCGCTGAATAAATTGAATAGTTTGAGATGTAAGCCCATTTTTCTGACATTATTTCTCTCCCTTTAGCAATGAAACCAACCTTGCGATTTCAGTTTCAAGTCCTGGTGCTGAATTCTTGGCTAAGCCAGCAACTTCCACTTTTCCGGACTCTGTTATTCGAATCCAGATTCGTCGCCTTCTCGTAAAGAGAGAAGCGAGCAAGCCGAGGATGGCAACAATACCTCCAAGAAGTGCGTAATTCTTTCCAGGATCTCGCACCACTTGTAGGTTCACCCAAGGCACGTATGCTTCAAAAGTAATTGAACCGCCATCATAAGAAAAACTCTCTCCCGGTTTTAGTGACTCAAGTCCTATTCGCTCCATCTGTGAAGTATCAATTCGATATACGGATTGAGGAACACCCGTGTTTAGCCCCAGATCACCTCTCCAAATAGAGAAGAGCATTTTTGGATCAAGGGCTTCGGGAAAGACGCTTATTCCTCCGCGCTCAGAATCGCGCGCTTGAGTTGGTAAGAATGTTGCAACGAAACCGATTTGAGGATCAGCATCGGGAACTTTTATTGCACCAATTGATTTAAGGTTTCCATCTTGTGGCAAGAATGGCACTGGGCCTTGCAGAGCTACATTGCCATCACTATCGCGCACAGTAACTATTGGCGAGTATCCATTGGCTTGCAAGTAAACATTTGTACTTCCGAATCTTAGGGGGCTGTTTACTTTCACTGTTTTCTTTACAGGCTGTGCACCTGGACTTTCAACGACAGATACATCCAATGTGTAATCCTCTGGAGCGCTAGTAAAAGTGTTGTATTTAGCCACAAAATTATCAACAGTAATGACAAAAGGAGGTAAGTCTTTTTCGGATAACAACTTTCCAAAAGTGAGTGAGTCGTAGGTTGTAGGTACATTTATGAAACGTTCCCCAACATTGACGATTGCGTATCCGCGCATTCCAAAGAGTGAACCAAGTCCAACGCCTATCAAAATCAGAACTAGTGATAAATGAAAAAAGAGATTTCCAGTCTCGCGTGTAAATCCCTTTTCGGCAGAGATTGAATTACTCTCTTGAAGAATTCTAAATCTGGAAGAGCTAAGTAAAGTGTGGGCTTTTTCGATCTCTCCACCCTGGGACTCCCATGTTGTGTAAAACTCCATACGATCTAAATTTTTTGGAGTTTTTGGTGGAAGCGCGCGCGCTGCATGAAAATGTTCAACTGAACGTGGCAGCACGCAACCAATCAGCGATATGAATAGCAATATATAGATTGCACTAAACCATGGTGAGCCATAAACATCAAAGAGAGAGAAGCGATCCATCCATAATGCGAGAGTTGGCGAATTTGTAAAGTATTCACTTACTTTCATAGGGTTTTGATCTCGTTGGGGTATTACAGAACCGGGGATCGCAGCTACACCAAGCATTAGAAGGAGAATAAGTGCAGTGCGCATACTTGTAAGTTGGCGCCAGCTATATCGGAGTAAACCGGTGGCTCCTAATTCAGGTAGCTCTATTACTTGTGACATTAGATCACCGGTGCAAAATCACTAATAATGGAGCGAAGTGAATTCATAGCTTCACTCCAGAATCCAAGAACTTGAAGTAGACCGATGATAAGTAAGAAAATTCCACCAATAATTGTTATGACATTTCCTCGACGAACTAAGAGTTTGCGCAATTTTTCTGACTTATCTAAAAATAGGCCTGAAGCAATAAATGGAAGCCCAAGTCCAATGCAATAACCGAAAGATAGAATTGCCCCACGCAGCGCACTTGATTCTTGAAACGCTAGCGTTTGAACAGTTGCGAGTGCTGGCCCAATACATGGAGTCCAACCAACACCGAAGAGAAATCCAAGTAACGGTGCGCCAAGGAGGCCACCAGTTGTATTCATTTTTGGCCGAAGTGTTGGCGACATTGGAAATATCCCTAGGAATATAAGTCCGAGTGCGATTGTCAGTATTCCCATTATTCGGGTAATTTCAACTTCATTTACTGCAAGCGTTGAACCAATACCGCCAAAGAGAACGCCATAAGAAATAAATACAATTGAGAATCCAAGAACGAAGAGTAGAGAGCCTAAGAAAACCTTGCCCCGATTCTTAGAGAATCCGGCTGCAAAAGATAGATATCCTGGGACCAATGGAAGTACACAGGGTGAAAGAAAAGAGATAAGTCCTGCAATAAATGCGATGGGAAATGCTGCCAGAAGAAAACCATCAAGTAATTGAGCAACAATCAAATCTTTCATTCGCTACTCACTTTTTCAATTAAAGAAGTCAAAGAAGCAACAGTGATCGCACCAGATATGCGAGCTGCTACTAATCCATTCTTATCAAGAACCACTGTTGATGGAATTGCATTTGCAGGTAGCGATTTTCTAAATCCTATAAGTACTGAATCATCAATGAGCGTGGGATAAGGAAGTGCGAATTTCCGCTCAAATGCTTCAGCGCTTGCTGGATTATCACGTGTCAATATTCCAATAAAAGGTACATCACTATATTTCGTGGAAAGAGAGGCAAGAGTTGGTGCTTCTGCACGACATGGCGCACACCACGATGCCCATACATTGACAACTGCCACTCCTTTTCCAGAGTATGAATAATTGACTCCTTTAAGTGTCATTCCAGAAAGTACTGGCGCTGCTTCACGTTTAGATTCTTCAATAAAGGTAATACTCCCATTACCTGAAATAAAACTTTCTTGCCCCGACGATGTTCCTCCCCCTCCGCACCCCGTCAAAAGAATGAGGGAGCTAAGTGCTACTACGAGGAATCGTTTTGACATTATTTTTTCTCTGGGAGTAGGTGGCGAGCTGGCTCGGAATAAGAGATTCCCGAAATCACGCCATCGTTATCAAAATGCACACTTGTTACGGATGCTAACGTGCATTCGCGCTTTCTAGGATCATGAAGTAAGCGTCGATTCTCAATTGCGCTTCTTAGAATCCAAATTGGTAATTGATGAGATACACAGATTGCATCTTTTCCGTTAGCAGCATCTTTTGCTGCGAAAACAGCTGCGAGCATTCGATTGATCTGCTCAACATACGGCTCACCCCAAGAAGGTTTCCAGGGATTGTAAAGATGACGCCAAGAAGATGGGTGTTTGAGAACACCGCTACCCAATTCAAATGATTTACCTTCAAAAATATTTGCAGCTTCGATAAGTCCTTCATCAGTTGTAATTGCCATATTGTGCGCAGATGCAATTGGTGCGGCAGTTTCTTGTGCGCGCTGCAATGGTGAGACATGAAGTGCGCCTAAATCAATTGATTTAGACCATTGCCCTAATGTGGCTGCCATCTCTTGGCCACG
>CAMBGL010000039.1 GCA_945866155.1 Bifidobacterium breve | reverse complement strand
ACCAGAAATCTCCGTAACCACGTGTGCGCCAAGCACTATCTAATAGTTTTCTAAATGATGAGAGCTTTTCATTCCAACCCATAAAGTCTGAGTAAGCAATTGATGAATCAGAAATGGAATTTACTTTCGAAACTGAAATCTTTTTGGGTACACCATCTGCGAAAGTGACATATGCGCCAGAACCCTTAGAAGCAAACCATCGGCGTGATAACGCGGGAGCGCTGACAACCCCAACTACAACGCTCTCTTTTCCATCAGAGCTTCGTTCAACTAAGCCAATCAAAGTTGCCCATGTTGGAACTCCGCGCATGAAATTCTTTGTTCCATCTATTGGGTCAATTACCCAGTAGCGCTGTGCACTTTCTTTACTGTTACCAAATTCTTCACCAACGATTCCATCCTGTGCTTGCTCTTTAGCGATAGCAGCAGTTATTGCTTGCTCAGTTGAACGATCAGCATCGGTTACTGGGGTGTTATCAGGCTTCGTTAAAATTGCTAAATCTTGTGCTTGATAGCGATCTAATGTGATTGCGTCGGCAATATCTGCAAGACGGTGCGCAAATGCTAAATCGTCTAAGTAAGCAGATGTGCTCATACGCTTTAGTCTAGCGAAGCAAGATTTTCTGTGGCGATTTCACCCTTGATTGAAAGCAATGAACGAAGGCTTTCTAAGCGTGCAGTACGTGCCGAATTAGTCACACCATCAGGTGCAGCCCATGCATCCAATCGGCAATCTTTCTCATTGTGAGAGCAGTTGTTCATACATGTTGCTGCCACTTCGGATAGGTCACTAAAGGCTGCCACAATTTTATTTGGATCTAAATGCGAGAGACCAAATGCTCGAATTCCAGGAGTATCGATAATCCAGCCATCTTGTAGTTCTAGCGTTGCAGCAAGTGGAAGAGCAATTGCACTAGATGATGTATGTCGGCCGCGACCAGTTACATCATTCACATCTCCAGTAAGACGCATTGCATTTGGAACTAGCGCATTTATTAAGGTTGATTTTCCAACACCAGAATGGCCAACTAATACAGAAGTCTTACCAAGTAATATTCCGCGCAACATCTCAACATCTTTGGCGCGAGAATCTGTCTTTATCGAAGTATGGATAATCTGAACACCAAGATGTGCGTAATCTAAAAGAAAAGTAGGTGCTGCGCCTAAATCGTTTTTAGTTATGAGAAGTATTGGAGTTATGCCTTCATTGAAGGCGCAGACAAGAAAGCGGTCAATGAGTCCTCTTCGCGGCTCCGGATTCGATGCTGCAACAACAATTACTAATTGATCAATATTTGCAACAATCGTACGCTCTACTTTTGCATCATCATCTACTGTTCGACTCAAACTATTTCGTCGCTCTTGTACTGCCACTATTCGCGCTAGTGAGCCTTCGCTTCCCGTTACGTCACCAACAACAGAAACAAGATCTCCTACTACAACTGATTTAGGCCCCAATTCTCGGGCTCTCATCGCTGTAATAATTGTGCCGTCATCGGTAATACATGTCTGTCGACCGCGATCAACTGTTGTTACTAATGCCTGTAATGCATCTGAATAATCAGGACGATCTTTGCTGCGTGGACGAGTGCTTCGCGCTGGACGAATGCGAGCGTCGGACTCGTCATATTCACGTTTTGCCATCATTGAAGGATAGAGCTCCACAAACCTGGAAAATCTGGCAATGTCTTACGAGTTGTAGCAATGTTTTCAACTTCAATTCCTTTTACTACAAGGCCAAGTACCGCACCTGCAGTTGCTAAACGATGATCGTCATAGGTGTGGAATAGACCACCATGTAATGGCGCAGGAGTTATGTGCAGTGAGCTCTCTTCTTCGCGCACATTTCCACCGAGTGAATTTATTTCTCGAGTAAGAGCGGCAAGGCGATCTGTTTCATGTAAGCGCAAATGACCGATGCCACGAAGATGCGAAGGCGAATCAGCCAATGCAGCAAGTGCTGCTATCGATGGAGTGAGTTCGCCAACATCATGTAAATCAATATCAATTCCAGAAATCTTTCCGGTACCCGTAATGGTGAGGCCTTCTGAATGTAAATCAACTTTTGCACCCATGCGTGTGAGTATTGAACGGAGTTGATCTCCTGGCTGTGTTGTTTTCATTGGCCAATCTGCAATTGTGATGCTGCCACCACTGACCATTGCCATTGATAAGAATGGGGCTGCATTTGAAAGATCTGGCTCAATAACCAATTCTTTACCATGCAGATTTCCTGATTTCACAGTCCAAGTATTTGAATTGGCATCGACAAGTACTTGTGCACCAAAATCTCTGAGCATTTCAACTGTCATTTCAATGTGAGGCATTGATGGAAGCGAAGAGCCGACATGGCGAGCACTCAGACCGCTTTTCATACTTGGTGCAACTAGTAATAAGGCAGATAGAAATTGGCTCGATGCACTTGCATCGATAACTAATTCTCCACCAGGTATCTCTCCGCTGCCATGTAAAACCATAGGCAAGCTATAACGACCATCGTGGCTAATTGATATTCCAAGATCCTCTAAGGCTTTTATAACTGGACCGAGTGGTCGCTCGTGTGATCGAGGATCTCCATCAAAGGAAATATCGCCATGGGCGAGAGCTGCAAATGGTGGCAAGAAGCGCATGACAGTTCCTGCATTTCCAACATCAATACTTATATCTCCATGCAATGTCGCTGGTCTTACTTTCCATTGCAACTCTTCTATTCCATCGACAGTTGTTTGAATCTCTTCGATATCAACTCCAAGGCTGCGCAAACCACTGACCATTAGTTCTGAGTCGCGTGATACTAGAGGGCGTCGAAGTAGTGAGGGGCTTGTGCATTGCGATGCAAGGATGAGCGCCCTATTTGTAACGGATTTTGAACCAGGAATTACGACGCGCGAAATTACACTGCGTGATCCTCGAAATGGCGCAGGCCAATGAGGTTGAACTTTCGCGTCAGACATGTGCTCAGTCTATCCTTGCCGCATGTGTGGTCGTTATGCCCAAAGCGCGCAGATGAGAGATCTCATTGAACAATTTGAGGTAACTGGTGTCGCGCCACAAGAGGCCCTACCCCAAAATTGGAATATTGCTCCGACAAATGAGATTTACATTATTCGCTCATCTGCATTCAATGGTGGAGATGCACTTTCACGAGATTTAACAACGCTCTCATGGGGATTGATTGCTCCATGGCTCAAAGATGAAAATGAAGCAAAAATTTCACAATCCCGTGCCATCAATGCACGAAGTGAATCGATACATGAGAAACCAACTTTTCGTGATGCATTTCGTCGAACACGCTGCCTTATTCCTGCCGAAGGTTATTACGAATGGGCAACCGCCCTCGGCGCATATTCTCCCAAGCAACCATTTTTTATTTCTTCAGAGAATGGAAAACAACTTTCCGTTGCAGGGATTTGGAGTTCTTGGCAAAGCCCTGAAGGCACACTTATTGAAAGTGCTTCTGTAATAACGCGAGAAGCAGTCGGTGAATTAGCAACTATTCATAGTCGAATGCCTGTGATGATGCCTAGGGATCGCTGGGACGCTTGGCTCAATCCCCAAGAGCGAGATATTCCTACTCTGCAAAATCTGATGGTCTTAGAAAAACCAGATGCCAACTTGGTGGCGCGTCCTGTATCGAGTGACGTAAATTCTGTGGCAAACACAGGGGAAAGATTGACGCGTGCAATAACTCTTGGCGAGCCAGAAACCCTCTTTTAGCGATAATCTAACTGCAATGACATCGACAGACTTAGTCAAAGAGAGCTCGACGGAGCGCACTATCCGCTTCGAGCGCGATGCCCTTGCCTTTACAAATCAACTCTACGCAGCAGCACTTCGATACACAAAGAATCCTGATGATGCAAAAGATTTAGTACAAGATACATATTTGAAGGCATTTGCATCTTTTCACCAATTTGAGCCGGGAACGAATTTAAAAGCGTGGCTTTATCGAGTTCTAACAACTACTTTTATAAATACATATCGCAAAGATCAGCGTCGTCCTCAACTAACATCGAGTGAAGTAGATGATTCTGACCTCTTCAAATCTGCGTCACATACAAGTGATCAAGGTAAATCGGCGGAAGTGGAAGCCCTGGAAAATCTGCCTGATAGTGATATCAAGCGAGCACTTTTAGATATTCCTGAAGAGTTTCGTATCGCTGTCTATTTAGCTGATGTAGAAGGCTTTTCATATAAAGAGATTGCAGACATTGTTGGCGCACCTACAGGCACAATCATGTCGCGTTTGCATCGAGGCAGAAAACAACTGCGTGAGCGCCTCACTGAGTATGCAAAAGAGCTTGGTTATGACACTGAGTCCAAAAAGAACTCTCCAACAGGGGGGAGCAAAAAATGATATTTCAAGAGATTCCTTGTACTGAAATATTGGATTCAATCGTCATCTTCATTGATGGCGATATTGCCGCAGAACCACGCGGGCAAGCAATTGCTTCACATATGGTCACTTGCTCTGACTGCCAAGCAGAGTTAGAGCATGAACAAGCTATGCGTACACTTTTACAAGATGTATTGCGTCGCACCTGTTGCGAGAGCGCCCCACAGGCATTACATGATCAGATTCATCAACAACTACAAGCACAAATGAGGGGCCAATTCGCTTCCGAAGTTGTCACTGAATTCAAAATGACAGAAATTTCTATAGAGATAGATGAATACGGCAATATCGAACACCGCGAAACAACGATTGAGCACACACAAGAGATTCGCTTTGATGATGGGCAGAAATAAAACATCATGCAACCAGCTGAGGATGTAATTGGAGCAGTAGGTTTTGCTGTTATGACAGTTCGTCCAGGCGACACAGCTGTTGCAATGGGTATAGGTGACTTACCAATTGTGGCTCAGTCACATCTTCTCAACATCATGGAGCATGCTGCAGTAATTGCAGTCTCTGATTATTTAGAACCCGGTGAGACAACAATTTTTGTAAACGTGGAATTTAGTTCAGTTAATTCTGCGATTATCGGTGCAGAGCTACGTGGGAATGCTCGATGCATTGAAGTACTTGGACGAGATCTAACTTTTGAATGCGACGTCTTTGAAGGCGAGCGTCAGATTGCAACTGCGATTCTAAAAAGAACGACAGTGGAGCGAGTATCTTTCCTCGCTCGCACTGCCGCGCAAAACCTTATTTCTTAGTTGCCCAGAAAATTTCAGCAATCTCATCAATCTTTGAGATCAACTTATCTGCAACAGCAACATCTTGAGTGCCCTTAGTTCCAGCGGCTCCTGCAAGCTTTGTTGCTTCATTGAATAGCGTGTGAAGTTGTGGGTATGCCTCAAAGTGATTTGGCTTGAAATAATCAGTCCAGAGCACCCAGAGGTGTTCCTTTACTTGGTGTGAGCGCTCTTCTTTGATTGCTACAGAGCGTGAACGAAAGTCTGCATCTGCATTAGCTGCATATTTTTCCATGCATGCCTTCACAGATAGAGCTTCGATACGTGCTTGTGCTGGATCATAAACGCCACATGGAAGATCGCAGTGTGCGTGAACAGTTATCTTTGGTGAAAACATAGTCTGTGCCTCTCCTATTTCAATCTTTATCAATACAAAATTTTACCTACAGATGCGAGACTACCGCCTATGAGCAAATTCGGCACAGTCGGTGTGAGCGGCCAATCCATGCAGCCCACATTTAGCGATGGTGACTGGCTATGTGTACGTTGGCTCAACGGCCAAACTAGTGCTCTTGAACGCGGAGCAATTGTTGTTATCGAACGAGAAGAGCGACCTGGGATTTTCCTAGTAAAGAGAATTCAGAAATTTCATAGCGGGCGCTATTGGGTAGAAGGTGATTCAACCGAAAGCACAGATTCTCGCCAATGGGGATGGATTTCTCCGCATGAAATTCGCGCGAAAGTACTTTTTCGTTATTGGAGAAGTAAAAAATAACTTAGCGAGTAAATGCTTCCATAAGAAGTGCTTTTTGTTCTTCCTCATGCAAATGATGATTACCAGTTGCAGGTGCTGCAGTAGCACGGCGTGAAACTCGACGAAGATTACGTCCACCGAATCCTTCCCCACCAAATTGTTCTGCAGTGCGCAGTGCAACAAATGGCCATGGTCCTTGGTTTGCAGGTTCATCTTGAACCCACAAAAGATTTGCATTGGGATGCTTTGCAGCCTCTGCCGCCATCTCTGCAGCAGGAAGTGGATAAAGAAGTTCTAGTCGAACAATTGCAGTTGTGTTCTCTCCTAGTTTTTCACGCTCTGCAACAAGGTCATGATAAATCTTTCCAGAGCAGTAGATAAGGCGAGTGGCATTTGTAACCTTAGGATCAGAGATAAGAGGTTGGAAATGTCCGCTTGTAAAATCAGTAATTGCAGAAGCAGCAGCGCGAAGTCGTAACATCGATTTAGGTGTAAAGACAATCATTGGTCTACGAGTTGGATTCTTGATATGCCAACGCAATAAGTGGAAATAAGAAGCAGGATTAGATGGTTGCGCAACTGTCATATTTTGCTCCGCGCACATCGCTAAATAGCGTTCAATTCGCGCGGATGAATGATCTGGCCCTTGACCTTCATATCCGTGTGGCAACAAGAGAACGAGTGAAGAACGCTCGCCCCACTTTTGAAGCGCGGATGAGATGAATTCATCGATAATTGTTTGTGCTCCATTGGCAAAATCACCAAACTGGCCTTCCCACAAGACAAGTGCATTTTCGCGCACAACGCTATAGCCATATTCAAAGCCCATTGCTGCATATTCACTAAGGAGTGAATCAATTGCAAAGAATTGATTCTCATCGCTAATCAAACCGCGTAGCGGTGTCCACTCATTGCCATTTTCCTTATCAATAACAACAGCGTGGCGACTACTAAAAGTTCCGCGACGCGAATCTTGCCCAGCTAAACGTATTGGATGACCATCGAGGAGAATCGCACCAAAGGCAAGAGTTTCACCCATCGACCAATCAATTGTTGCATCATTGAGTGATTCAACACGCTTTGCTAATTGTGGGAGAAGTTTTGGATGAACATTGAATCCATCTGGAATTGCTAATTGTGTTGCCGCAATTGCGCGCGCTGTTGCTTCAGGAATACTAGTTTCGATGCGATCTGCATTTGGCGCAACTGGCGCTTTGAAATTGGGATCAGTCTCTGGTTCGTGATTATGGACTGCTTCAAAGACTGCTTCGAGTTTTGACTGGTAATCACGCAAAACTTCTTCTGCTTCCTCAACAGAAATATCACCACGGCCAATAAGTGCTTCTGTGTAGAGCTTACGAGTTGAACGTTTCGCATCAATCAACTTATACATAAGTGGTTGTGTGAAACTTGGCTCGTCACCTTCATTGTGTCCGCGACGACGGTAACAAACCATGTCAATCACAACATCTTTATTGAATGCTTGGCGATATTCAAAGGCGATGCGAGCAACACGTACACAAGCCTCTGGATCATCACCGTTGACATGGAATACAGGTGCTTGAATCAGCTTTGCAATATCTGTTGAGTATGTTGCAGTACGAGATGCATGTGGTGAAGTAGTAAAACCAACTTGGTTATTGATAACAATATGGATGGTTCCACCCGTGCGATATCCCGCTAGTTGAGAGAGTTGCAAAGTTTCTGCCACAACGCCTTGACCAGCGAATGCTGCATCTCCGTGGAGCAAAATTGGCATTACAGAATAAGCATTCTTAATATTGAGTTTGTCTTGCTTTGCGCGAACGATGCCTTCTAGTACTGGATTTGCTGCCTCTAAGTGAGAAGGATTCGCTGCCAAATAAATCTTTGTTGTTGCTCCAGATTCGGCAGTAAATACACCTTCAGTACCTAGGTGGTACTTCACGTCACCACTGCCCTGTACTTGGTTCTCGGTGTAATGTCCTTCAAATTCTTGGAAGATCTGTCCGTGTGACTTACCTGCAATATTTGCTAGAACATTGAGGCGTCCACGGTGTGGCATACCAATACATACTTCGTCGAGTCCACGATCTGCTGCACCTGAAATAACTGCATCCAAAATTGGAATTACAGATTCGCCACCTTCTAGTGAGAAGCGCTTTTGTCCCACAAACTTTGTTTGCAAGAAAGATTCAAATGCCTCTGCGCCATTGAGTTCGTACAAAATACGTAGCTGTTCTTCACGTGGAAATTGTGGTGCCCCAATTTCTACATGCTCTTGAATCCATGCTCGTTCCTCTGGACTTTCGATATACATATATTCCACACCAATAGTGCGGCAGTATGAATTGCGAAGAATGCCCAAGACATCGCGAAGCTTCATAAACTTCTTGCCACCAAATCCACCTGTTGCAAATTCGCGATCTAGATCCCACAAAGTAAGTCCATGAGTTACTACATCGAGATCTGGGTGAATGCGTTGGCGATATTCAAGAGGATCAATATCAGCCATCAAGTGACCATGTTTGCGATATGCAGCAATGAGTTGCTGTACACGCGCTGTCTTACTAATTTCATCATCTTTAGAGAAATCAAAATCTTGAGCCCATCGAATTGGAACGTAGGGAATACGAAGGGCGGCAAAGATTTCATCGTAGAAGTTTTCGCCGCCGAGCAAAATTTCATGCACCCTACGCAAATAATCCCCAGATTGTGCACCTTGAATTACGCGGTGATCATAAGTACTTGTAAGAGTTACAACTTTGCTAATTGCTAAACGAGCAAGAGTCTCTTCACTTGCTCCTTGAAATTCTGCTGGGTAATCCAAAGCTCCAACACCAATAATCAGCCCTTGTCCTTGCACCAGACGTGGAACTGAGTGAACTGTTCCAATTGTGCCTGGGTTTGTTAGTGAGACAGTGGTTCCTGCAAAATCTTCAACTGCGAGGTTTCCATTACGTGCCTTACGCACCACGTCTTCATAAGCGCTCCAGAATTGAGCAAAATCTAATTCCTCGCAGCCCTTGATAGATGGCACTAATAGTTGGCGTGATCCATCTGCTTTAGCTAAATCAATTGCAATTCCAAGATTGATATGTTCTGGATGGCCAACTGCTGGCTTTCCATCGAGTTCACCAAAGTATGCATTCATCTCTGGCATCAAGCGAAGCGCTTTAATCATGGCATAACCAATAATGTGAGTGAAAGAAACTTTTCCACCTCGTGCGCGCTTCAGGTGATTATTAATAACAATTCGATTATCAATCATTAATTTTGCAGGAATCGCGCGAACACTTGTTGCAGTTGGAACGCTCAGCGATGCTTCCATACTCTGTACAACACGAGCTGAAACTCCACGAATTGGTTCGAGTGTTGACGCACTCGGTGTTACTAATACCGGAACGGGCTTTACAACTGGATCGGCAGGAGTTGGATTTTGTTGTTTTACTTCGCGAACAACAGGCTGTGATGGCGCAACTGGTGCAGGAGTTGGAGTAACAACTGGTGCCACTGGTGCAGGCGTTGCAACCGGAGTTGGAGTTACAACCGGTGCAGCAACAGGAACTACAGGTGCTACTTGCGCAGTTTTTTGCACAGATTTTGGTACAGGCGGTGTTCCAGCACGAGGAGCATTCACTTTCGGTGCTGAACCAGATCCACCAGGAGCAGGAGTGAAGTC
>CAMBGL010000038.1 GCA_945866155.1 Bifidobacterium breve | reverse complement strand
GTATTTACCGCTCACCCAACAGAGGCAGCGCGTCGCTCTATTCTCAATAAATTAGGACGAGTTGCTGATCTATTGGATCAAGGAAAAGATCCAAATCAAAGTGATCGCCTTGCAGAAACTATTGATCTTTTATGGCAGACAGATGAACTTCGTCTAGATCGACCAGAGCCACTCGATGAAGCAATGAATGCTCTTTATTATTTGGACGACCTGTTCCGCCAGACTGTTCCAGAAGTTCTCAATGACTTTGCGCGTGAGATGAAGCGCTTAGATATTGAGATCCCTGTAACTGCTCGCCCACTCTCATTTGGTAGCTGGATCGGTGGAGACCGCGATGGAAATCCAAATGTGACAGCGCAGGTAACTCGCGATGCCATGGTGCTACAAGTTGGCCATGCGATTCGAGTCACGATTGCTGCAATGGATCAATTACGACAAATGCTCTCTGTTTCGACAAAAATTACTGGTGCAACGCCAGAGCTCAGCGCATCAGTTGCCGAAGATCTTAAGCATATTCCTGAATTTGAATCTCGTTTCAAGCGCCTCAATATTGAAGAGCCGTATCGTTTGAAGGCAACAGCAATCGTGCATCGCTTAGCAATGACTCGTGATCGCCATGCACAAGGTGCTCCTCATATTCCACATCGTGACTACAACGATATGAATGAATTACTCACTGACCTCACATTGATGCGCGATTCATTATTTGCCCAAAAGGGCGAAATGATTGCTACAGGTCTTTTAGAGCGCACAATCCGCACTGTTGCAGCCTTTGGGCTCACACATGCAACGATGGATATTCGCGAACATTCCGATGCCCATCACCACTTGCTTGCTCAAGCACTTGGTCATGATGCATATTCAAATCTCTCACACGATGAACGCTTCGAGATTCTCACTGGAGTGCTTCAAAAAGGTACTTCCCTCAACATAAAGTCCTTAGATGAAAGCGCTCAAAAGACTTTCGATACCTTTGCCGCCATTGCAGATCTCATAGATAGCTTTGGTACTCAAGCAATTGAGACATATATAGTTTCGATGACAAAGGGGGCAGATGACCTTGTTGCAGCAGTAGTTATCGCCCAACAAGCAGGCCTTGTCGATATTGCAGCAAAGAAGGCAACTATTGGCTTTGCACCACTTCTTGAAACAGTTGCAGAGCTTCGCGCATCTGGTGAAATTCTAGAAAAACTTCTTTCTAATCCAACATATCGCGCCGTAGTAGCACTGCGTGGTGATCTACAAGAAGTAATGCTTGGTTACAGTGATTCTAATAAAGATGCAGGTATCGCAACTAGTCAATGGGAAATTCACAGAGCGCAGAGAAAACTACGCGATGTTGCAATGAAATATGGCGTAACGCTTCGTTTATTCCATGGTCGTGGTGGCTCTGTTGGTCGCGGTGGCGGTCCAACATATGAAGCACTCATCGCACTTCCTTGGGGCTCAGTTGATGGCCAAATAAAAATGACTGAGCAAGGCGAAGTAATCAGCGATAAATATTCACTACCATCACTTGCTCGTGAGAATGTTGAACTCACACTTGCAGCTGCCCTTGAGGCAACAGTGTTGAACCGTGCTCCACGACAAGCACCTCAAGATTTAGCTCAGTGGAATGATTGCATGCAACTCATTAGCGATAGTTCTTTCAAGCAATATCGCTCACTCGTAGAGCATCCAGACTTGCCTGCATATTTCTACGCTTCCACTCCTGTTGAACAACTAGGAAATCTTTTCTTAGGTTCACGTCCATCACGCAGACCAGATGCAACGAGTGGCCTTGGAAGTTTGCGTGCGATTCCATGGGTATTTGGATGGACCCAATCACGTCAGATTGTTCCTGGTTGGTTTGGCGTTGGAACTGGCCTCAAGGCTGCTCGGCAAGCTGGCAACAGTGAAGTTCTCATAAAAATGCTCGATGAGTGGCACTTCTTCAATACATTTATTAGCAATGTTGAAATGACACTTGCAAAGACTGATCTAACCCTTGCTAAGCGCTATGTCGAAACACTTGTTCCTAAAGAGCTTCAACATTTCCTCACAATTATCGAAGAGGAATTCGCTCTCACTGTCTCTGAAATATTGCTTCTTACAAAGAAGACATCATTACTCGGCGATCAGCCAATCTTGGCTCGTACGCTGCAAGTACGTGATGCTTACCTGTCACCAATACATTTATTACAAATCAATTTACTCAAGCGCGTGCGTGATGCTGGGGGAACCCCTGAGTCAGTATTGAATCGAGCGCTATTGCTTACTATCAATGGTGTTGCAGCAGGTCTTAGAAATACAGGTTAATTTTAGCTATTGAACTTAGTCTGAGTTTTCTCTAAACCTTCATTAATGAGGAATTCGACAACATCTGCCCCACGATCTAAGAATTCTCCTAAATCTTTCTTCTCTTCTTTACTAAATTGCTTGAGTACAAAATCAGCAGGATCTTGCTGACCCATAGGGCGTCCAATACCTAAGCGAACTCGGTAATACTCTGCTGTTCCAAATGATGATGTCAGAGATTTCAATCCATTATGACCATTGTCGCCACCAGCGAGTTTGCTTCGAATTGCTGCATAGCCAATATCTAATTCATCGTGGAGAACAATTATCTTTGCGGGTTCAATAGAATAAAAAGAGGCAACCGCTTTTATTGGTCCGCCGCTTTCATTCATATAACTATGTGACTTTGCAAGAATTATTGAATGCGCATCAGCGCCGACACCTAACTTGTAGGCAGCAACATCGGTGCGTGATTTATGAGATGAAAATTTGAGACTGTGGCGCTTTGCGAGTTCATCAATGACCATCTGCCCGACATTGTGTCGAGTTGCGACATATTGATCCCCGGGATTACCGAGTCCTACAACTAACCACGTCATGGGTTAAGAGTAAGTGTTACGCGTCCTTCTTCTCTGCATCTGCAGCAGGAGCGGCAGCGGCTGCATCTGCAGCAGGAGCAACAACAGCAACTTCTTCAACTGCAGTTGAACGCTCAGAGAGGTGAACAACAATCATCTTTGGATCAGAGATAAGTTCTACGCCAGCAGGAAGTTTAACATCTCCTGCATAGAGTGAGAGACCAGCTGCAAGACCAGTGAGGTCGAGTTCAAAGAAGCTAGGAATAGATGTTGCTTCAGTCTCAACTTCAATTGTGTGGTTGACGTGCTCAAGAATTCCGTCACGATCGTGCTCTCCAGAAGTATGTACTGGAACAGAAACTGTAACTTTTTCACCACGACGAACAATGACAAGGTCAATGTGATCGATAGTTAGTTTGATTGGGTGGCGAACAATTGACTTGGGAAGTGTTAGTTCAGTCTTTCCATCTACAACAATGTCAAGCAAAACGTTTGATGTCTTGAGTGCAACGCCGAGTTCGCGTGCAGGAAGATTGATATGTGATGGCTTCTCACCATGACCGTAGATAACAGCAGGAACCTGGCCTTCGCGACGTGCGCGACGTGATGCACCCTTACCAAATTCGGTACGACGTACACCGTTGATTGAAATCTCAGCCATTTTTTATTCTCCTGTTGTTGTAGTGAAGTCCCAGCAGGAGTTGAACCCACACCGTCGATTACGGATGAAAAAAACCCTCGCCGGAACGTGGCAAACCATACCGAAGGGACTAGCTAAGCCGCAAATCCGTGCTTACGAGTGACCATCGAAGAGGCTTGTAACTGAGCCATCTTCGAAGACTTCGCGTATTGCTCGAGCTATAAGTGGAGCAATCGAAAGAACGGTCAAACCATCAAAATGTTGATCTTCACTAATTGGCAAAGTATTTGTAATAACAACTTCACTAGCACGGCAGTTCTTGAGGCGCTCAACTGCTGGCCCGGAAAGAACTGCATGTGTTGCAGCAACAATTACTTCTGTTGCTCCTGCTTCAAAGAGTGCATCCACTGCCTTTGTGATTGTGCCTGCAGTATCAATCATGTCATCGATAACTACGCATGTTTGGCCTACAACATCACCAACAACGCGACCGACAACAGATTCATTTGGAATACGTGGATCGCGAGTTTTATGGATAAATGCAATTGGGCAACCGCCGAGTAAGTCTGACCAACGCTCTGCAACACGTACTCGACCAGAATCTGGTGAAACGATTGTTAGGCGCGAGCGATCTACTTTGCTGCCAACGTAATTTGCAAGCATTGGTAGTGCAAAGAGATGATCAACTGGACCATCGAAGAAACCTTGAATTTGTGAAGTGTGTAGATCTACAACCATCAAACGATCCGCGCCAGCAGTCTTGAAAAGATCTGCCATCAATCGCGCAGAGATTGGCTCGCGTCCGCGGTGCTTCTTATCTTGACGTGCATAACCGTAGAAAGGTGCAACAACTGTGATGCGCTTTGCTGATGCACGCTTGAGTGCATCGACCATGATGAGTTGTTCCATGATCTGCTTATTTACTGGAGTTGAATGACTTTGTAGTACGAATGCATCGCAACCGCGAACGCTTTCTTCGAAGCGAACAAATATTTCACCATTAGCAAAGTCATATGCCGATGTTGGTGTGAGTGGAATGCCTAACTCTGTTGCTACTTCATCTGCTAACTCTGGAAATCCTCGACCTGTAAAGAGTCGTAGTCGCTTCTCGGAGGCGAGTCGGATTTCGCTCATTGGAGTCAGCCTTTCTTCTCGCTCTTTGCTGCAGCTTCTGCAGATTTTGTTCCTGCGCGCTTACGCAAGACCCAGCCTAAGACATTTCGTTGGCGTGATCTGCCAACTCCCATCGCGCCCGCAGGAACATCTTCAGTGATTACTGATCCAGCAGCTGTATATGCACCATCTCCTACTGAAATTGGTGCGACCAACATTGAATCACTTCCAATTCGAACATGATCTCCAACAGTGGTGCGATGTTTATCTACGCCATCGTAATTGACGAAGATTGTTGCAGCGCCGATATTTGTGCCGATGCCGATAGTGGCATCGCCCACATATGAAAGGTGCGGAACTTTAGAGCCCTCACCAAGAGTTGAATTTTTCATCTCAACAAAGGCACCTGCGCGAGTATGTGCACCTAAATCAGTTCCTGCGCGCAAGAATGTAAATGGACCAACGCTTGCCTCTGGGCCAATCGCACTTTCGGTGCAATATGACTCGATAACGCTAGCCCTAGCACCAACTGTGCAATCAATCAGTGTTGTGCGCGGGCCAATAATGGCGCCAGATTCAATCTTTGTATTTCCAGCAATCGCGCTTCCCGGCAGCAGTGTGACATCACTTGCAATAGTTGCTGTGACATCGACCCATGTAGTTGTTGGATCAGTAATAGTGACCCCTGATTTCATGAGGCCATCGTTGATTCGGTCGCGAAGAAGTGCGGCGCTTTCAGCAAGTTGCGCGCGATCATTTACTCCAAGAATTTCAACAACATCATCAATCATGGCGGCGGCAATCGATGCACCTTCTTTGCGCATGATTTCAATGACATCGGTGAGGTAGAGCTCGCCTTGTGAATTTGAATCACTGAGCTTTCCGATCGCACCTACTAATAGCGCGCCATCAAAGACATAAACACCAGAATTGATTTCAAATATCATCTTCTGGTCATCATCGGCGTCGCGCTCTTCGACAATGCGAAGTAGCTCACCATCATCACCACGAATAATGCGGCCATACCCTGTTGGATCTGGGTGTTCTGCAGTTAGAACGCATGCACCAAATTTTCCACTGCGATGAACTTCTAGTAATTGCGAAAGTGAATCACTTGTAAGCATTGGTGTGTCACCAGCAAGAATTAGCACTGTACCTTTTGGTGCTCCAGCTGCGAGCGCTAACTGTGTTGCATGGCCCGTGCCACCGCGACGTTCTTGAAAAATTGTTCGTGCCTTTGGTGCAATCTGGCCAATATGTTCTTCAACTTCTTCGCGTCCTGCGCCGACAACAATTGCTAAATCTTTTGGATTGAGTTCACTCACTGCATTGATTACATGGCCAAGAAGAGTTCGGCCACAAATTGAATGAAGGACTTTAGGAGTTGCAGACTTCATTCGCGTGCCTTCACCTGCGGCTAAGACGATGATATGAAGATCGCTGCTCACAGTGTGGAGTCTAATCGCTCCGCCACCAGGTATCGATCCTGGACCCTGGGCTTCAAAGGCCCATGTGCTAGCCACTACACAATGGCGGAACCCGTATTCTCCCCCATTACAGGTAGTGCTCGTGACCACTAGCCTTAGGGTTTGACCTTACTTTCTTAGATTTATTGCTCGAATACTTGAAATGCGAGGGTGGCAATGCGTGATGAAGTAGAGCGACTCATCACCGCATGGAAGCGTGAGCGACCAGATTTAGATCTGACTCCCCTTGCAGTACTTAGTCGAATATCTCGAATTTCACGCCAACTCGATATTGCTCGCAAAGATGCATTTGCAGAACTTGAAACGTGGGGCTTTGATGTTCTAGCAGCTCTTCGTCGCGCGGGTGAGCCGTATCAATTATCTCCAAGTCAATTGATGCAAGAAACGATGGTAACAAGTGGAACTATGACAAATCGCTTAGACCGTTTAGAAGAATTAGAACTTATTACTCGTCAACAAGATCCTAATGATGGCCGCGGATCTTTAGTCAAACTTACTCGGGCAGGATTGCGCGCAGTTGATAATGCACTCGAAGAATTACTTGCTCATGAAAGAGATATTTTGAGCGGGCTAACTCGTGAAGAAAAAGCTCAGTTAGCGCAACTACTTAGTTTGCTCGCAGCCGATATTGATGAAGGAATAAACGACTAACGATTTTCGAGCACTTTCGCACCATGTACTGGACCAAATGCGCGCGCAACGCTTCCAACAACACCACTGGCAGTTAGAGCTACTGCAAGATCTAATCCTTGTTCTTCGTTATCCACTAAGAATGCAACTGTTGGGCCAGAGCCAGAAACTATTGCGCCGAGTGCTCCATACTCTTCGCCAACATCGAGTACTAATCGAAGTGCAGGTCGAAGCGAACATGCTGCTGCTTGTAAATCATTGACTAATGAAGCACCTACTGCTTTTGAATCCGATGCAAGTAATGCTTGCATGAGCGCCTCATTTGTTTGAGGCTCTGCAATCTGTAATCCTGCACGTAGGCGATCACATTCACTGTAGACAGCAGGTGTTGAAAGTCCAACCGTGCTCAGCGCTAATACCCAGTGATACGTGCCTCGCGAAAGCGCTGAAGTGAGTTGGTCTCCATGTCCGCGCCCAATAGCTGTGCCACCACTGAGCATAAATGGAACATCACTACCGAGTTTGGCCGCAGTCTCTGCCATCTCCTCGCGAGACATTCCTAATGAATAGAGAGCATCTATTGCAACGATCGTTGCAGCCGCATCAGCGCTGCCTCCAGCCATTCCACCGGCCACAGGAATGGATTTTTTGATATCTAACTTTGCATCAATATCTAAATCAAATTCTTTACCCATCAGAAGCGCAGCTTGCGCAGCCAAATTATTTGCATCAACTGGAACTCCATGTGTGTGATCACCGCTCATAGATATAACTAATCCATGTCCTGGTTCTGCAAGAGTGAGGGTAATTTCATCAAAAATTGATATGGCTTGAAAGACACTCACAAGATTGTGGAAGCCATCGGATTCACGGGGGCCAACCGAGAGTTGCAAATTCACTTTCGCTGGCACGCGAACTGTTACAGATCTAACTGGCATGAGGAAACTCTATTACTTTGTGGAATGCAAGTCGGGGGATGCAAGTGCAATCGCGCAAAATCCTGAGATCTCAAGTGCTTCACCGCGAAGAGTTGGGTCAATTCCCGCTTTTGTAAGTACTTCCTCTGCAAGAGCTGAAGAACCATAAAGGGATGAGAGTGCTGATCGAAGCATTTTGCGGCGCTGAGCAAATGCGGCATCGATAATTGTAAATACTTTCTTTCGCATGCCTTCATCACCTGGTGTTTCCCGTCTTGTGAAGGAAACTAACTTTGAATCCACGTTTGGCGCTGGCCAAAAAATAGAGCGCGAGACAGAGCCTGCTCCTTTTACTTCAGCCCACCATGCAGATTTCACACTTGGAATTCCATAATCTTTACTTCCAGGAGATGCCGCAAGTCGATCTGCAACTTCTGCTTGCACCATCACAACACCTGAGCGAAGTGTGGGAACTTTTTCTAGCAGATGTAGCAAGACAGGAACAGAGACGTTATATGGCAAGTTCGCAACAAGAACAGTTGGATTAGAGATAAGAGTTGAGATCCCAAGTGCATCTTGATTAATAACGGTGAGTTGATCTGCTCGTTCGCTATGAATTGCAGCAGTCAAAGGCAATTGCTGAGCTAAGCGAGGATCAATTTCAACTGCAACAACAGAGGCTGCTTCTTCTAGTAGAGCAAGCGTTAGTGAGCCAAGGCCTGGGCCAATTTCAAGTGCGATATCAGTACTTCTCACCCCCGCGATGCGCACAATTTTTTTACATACATTGGAATCAATAACAAAATTTTGTCCAAGTGCTTTTGCTGGTTTGAGACCAATCGCCTCTGCTAATTCACGTATCTGTGCTGCCCCAAGTAGCGTCATGAACTTCTCGCAAATGAACCAAATATTCGTTCGCCATTCTCACCGAGTGCATTCGCTAATTCACCAAGGTCTTGATTGCGCTCGGCCGCCATGGCTCGCACAATTGTTGCAATATTTGCAGGTGTATTGAGTGCACCGCGATGAGGCATAGGTGAGAGAAAAGGAGAATCTGTTTCAACTAATAACTGCTCAATCGGTACGAGCTTTACCGCTTCGCGAAGTGCAGGTGCATTTTTGAATGTCAGCGTGCCAGCAAAAGAAAGAATATAACCGCGCTCTATGCAGGTTTTTGCCATTACTTCATCACCAGAGAAACAGTGGAAAATCGTCTTATCTGGTGCGCCAACTTCTAGCAAGATTGAAAGAACATCATCGTGTGAATCACGATCATGAATAACTAGTGCTTTGCCTGTTTTTTTAGCTAATTCAATATGCCACTTGAAAGAATCCTGTTGCACACTGCGTAATTCAGGAGGCGTTCGAAAATAATCTAAACCTGTCTCCCCAATTGCGCGAACCCGTGGGTGCTGGGCGAGTTTTTCAATAATTTTCAAGTCAGCTGCTAAATCTTTTACGACTGGTGCTTCATTAGGATGGAGTGCAACTGCTGCAAGTACTGCGGTATCCCATTTAGTTGCTGCATCAACGCACCATTGTGATTGCTGCGCTGAGTAACCAACTTGCACGATGCGATCAACGCCAACAATGCGCGCTTCTTCAATTACTTCGCCAACTTCCGCTGAATCTGCGGCGGTATTAGTAACAATTTCTAAATGCGCATGTGCATCAATAGTTGTAGCCGGTAGTGGCTCTGGAAGTGGTGCTCGAGGGCGATCAATATCTCGATTGTGGCGATCAGCCATAATTCTTAGGCGTTCGTTTCTAAACGTGGGAAGAGAACTGGTGTCTTTGTTACACGTGCACCTGCTGGTAGCTGACCCCATGTAGCAACATCTGAAATCTTCTGCTTCGCAATAGAACCAAGTTTTTCTTGGGCTCCGAGGCTCTCCCACAATATTTCACATGTTGCTGGCATCACTGGATGCAATAAGACAGCCAACGCGCGCAGCGATTCTGCAGTGTTATACAAAACCTCTTCGAGTTCCTTTTTGTTAGCTGGATCTTTCGCCAAAATCCAAGGCTCTTTCTCAGTTACATATCCATTTACTTTCTTACAAAAATCCATAATCGCGTTGATGCCACCTTGGAAATCAAGTGCACACATTGCT
>CAMBGL010000037.1 GCA_945866155.1 Bifidobacterium breve | reverse complement strand
GGATTTATTGATCCAGGATTTAGCGGTCACATCACGCTCGAGCTATCTAATGTTGCCAACCTTCCAGTCAAACTCTTTCCTGGAATGAAGATTGGCCAACTCTGTCTCATCAAACTCTCATCTCCCGCCGAGCATCCATATGGCAGCGCCAAGTATGGTTCGAGGTATCAAGGACAGCGCGGACCTACCGCTAGCCGTTCCTTTTTGAACTTCCATCAATCGAAGATTAAGTAGATAAGCGGGAATTTCATCCGCTACAAAGGGGTTGAATTAGATATGAAGACACTTATTGTTCTAGGGGCTCTTGCACTCATTGTTCTCTTTTTTATTGCTCAATATAACAAATTGATCCGCCTCAATATCGCTGTTGATGAAGCGTGGGCTCAGATTGAAGTTCAACTCAAGCGCCGCTCTGATCTGATTCCAAACCTTGTTGAAACCGTAAAAGGGTATGCAACGCATGAGAAAACAACATTTGATGCTGTGATTACAGCCCGTGCTAAAGCAACAACTGCGTCAACCGTGGCCGATGTTGCTGCAGCTGATGGGATGTTGACTCAAGCACTTCGCGGATTACTTGCTGTCGCTGAGGCATATCCAGATTTGAAAGCATCTGCAAACTTTTTATCGCTGCAAGAAGAACTTTCAACAACTGAAAATAAAGTTGCCTTCTCACGTCAGTTTTATAACGATAATGTGCGCTCGCTCAATACTGCTGTAAAAACAGTGCCCACCAATCTCTTTTCAGGTTTTGCAAAGGTCGAAGAGCGCGAATTTTATGAAGTAGAAGATCCGCAATCTCGTCAGGCACCAAACGTAAACTTCTAATACATGAACTTTCGCACAATGCAGGCGGCTAATCGCCGTAAAACTTTTGGCTTACTTGCCGGTATGGGTTTATTGACTGGTCTTGTTGCTTATGCCGCTCTGACTTATTTTGGTTCAAGTGGCGCGGCAATAGTTCCGGTCGCTGTTGGCATTGCACTCATCGGTGTATGGGGTTCGTATTACGGTTCTGACAAATTAGTTCTAACCATGACTGGTGCTAAGTTGATTCAAGAAAGTGATAATCCAAAACTCTTTGGGCTAGTGCAAGAAGTCTGTATTGCTAGTGGACTCAAACTTCCAAAGATTGCAATTGTTGCCGACCCTGCCCCCAATGCTTTTGCGACTGGTCGAAACCCAGAACACGCCCTAATCGCTTTTACAACGGGAATATTAGATGTGATGGATCGCGATGAATTACAAGGTGTTATTGCACATGAAATGTCACATGTGGCAAATCGCGATACATTAGTTTCAGCAGTTGCTGCAACAACAGCTGGTGCTATTGCAATCCTTAGTGATGTGTTGACGCGAATGATGTGGTTTGGTGGGGGACGTCGCAATCAAAATAGCAATTCGAATCCACTCCTCATAGTTTTCTCTTTGCTCATTCTGGTTTTAGCACCAATTGCAGCCGTTCTTCTCAAATCCGCAATTTCTCGAAAGCGCGAATCTCTAGCCGACGCAACAGCTGTTTCCTTTACTCGGAATCCTGCCGGCCTACGCGCAGCACTTGAAGTTCTTGCGCGTGATTCAACAGTTGTACAACAGCGCTCTACATCTGTTGCACATATTTGGATTGAATCACCGCTGGATGGAAGTTCAGTATCTAAACTGTTTTCTACTCATCCGCCTATTCAAGAAAGAATTGCAGCACTCAAAGCTATGGAGTCACTGGGCTAGAGGGAAAAAGAGAGTAAAGGTCGCTCCTTTTCCTTGTTCAGATGTAACGCTTACTCGTCCGCCATGCGCACGCATTACTGCATCCACGATTGATAGACCAAGCCCACTTCCTTCAGAACTATTTCTTTGGCGTGAAGGATCAACTCGGAAGAAGCGTTCAAAAATTTTCGCTTGATCATCTTTTGCTAAACCATTTCCGTGATCTGTAACAGAGATTGCAACACCATCATCAGATTGGTTGAGTATCACTTCAATGGAAGTTCCAACAGGGGTATGCACACAAGCATTTGTCAGCAAATTAGTAATAACTTGAAATATTCTTGTTTCATCACCTAAAGCAAATGCTTCATCAGTCGACATTGAGATTGTTATTGGGTGAGTAGGGCCTGCAGCTCGAGCAGATGCAACACATTCATTGACCACTTTGGAGAGATTTACTGGCTTCATCTCCATCTCTCGTGATTGATCAAGACGTGCTAGTAAAAGTAAATCCTCTACAAGTGTTCCCATACGCACTGATTCATTTTCAATACGACCAAGTAATTCTTTGGTTGGCTCACCATTAGGCACAGCGCCTTGGCGATGTAATTCGGCAAATCCACGAATAGCGGTGAGAGGCGTACGAAGTTCATGGCTTGCATCTGCAATGAAGCGACGCAATTTTGTCTCACTCTCTTCCTTGATTGCAAACGATTCTTCGATGCGCGTAAGCATCTGGTTAAGTGATGTAACTAAACGTCCAACTTCAGTATCTGGTCTTGCATCAGGAAGGCGTGCAGATAAGTCTCCCGCAGCAATGAGTTCAGCTGTCTCTTCAACATCTTCTAATGGTTTGAGACTGATGCGAATAACTTGGCGAGAGGCAATAGCAATAACAATGAGAACGAGTAAATAAATAAAGAAGAGAACGACGCCAACGCGGTGAGTTGTTTTATCAAAATCAGCAAGAGATTGCGCAACAACAACACTACCCAAAGCGGATGGAAGAACACGTGTAACTACACGAAAGTCAGCACCAGGTGCTTCGATAGTAAATGGCTTATCCCCATTGATAGCAATCTCTCCAGGCAATAAACCCTTCACATAATCAGTGATCTGATTGGCATTAAGGTCTCCACCAATTCCACCGATGATATTTCCAAAAGGATCAATCAGTGTTACAGAAGTCGATGTTGGCACTCTAGTAAGTGGTGTCGGAGGTGCGGCCACTCGCGCAGGATTTCCTTTATTTTTACTCTCTTCGTTTCGCTCGGCACTCTCGTCATCGCGAGCAATTCCTGCACGATCAAGGCGAAGTGTTGTTCCTCCAACAACGCTGAGTAGCTGTTCATCTACTTGGCCCATGAGGTAGGAGTGCAATGAACTTTGAACAGCAAAACCAGAGGCTGCGAAGGCGAGTGCAGATAAGAGCAGAACGCCAACAGAGAGGCGATTTCGCAGACTCGATTTACGCAGTGGGGATTTCATAAATAGAGTCTAAAGGTTGAACTTACTTAGGCGGCATCCGAAGACGATATCCCACACCACGAATTGTGTGGATTAGTGGCGGATCAAAAATATCAATCTTCTTTCGCAAATAAGAAATATAAGTCTCTACAATTCCTGCATCGCCGCGGAAATCGTATTGCCATACATGATCGAGAATCTGTGATTTTGAAACTACGCGATCTGCATTGATGAGAAGATAACGAATAAGTAAAAACTCAGTTGGTGAAAGATCAAGTAATTGCCCTGCTCGGCGAACTTCATGAGTTGCTTCATCGAGTTCGAGATCTGCAAAGCGAATTTTCTCTTCATCTTGGTCAATCTGTGTTACACCAGTACGGCGCAATAGCGCACGAAGACGAGCAACTAATTCTTCAAGACTAAATGGCTTTGTCATGTAATCATCGCCACCAAGTGTGAGACCTTTGACTTTATCGTCCATTCCATCTTTAGCTGTTAGAAATAGAACTCCAGTCTCGACACCTTCATTACGAATTTGTTTACAGACTTCAAAACCATCGAGGTCGGGGAGCATGACATCGAGAACCATTGCATGTGGTTTGAACTCTTCTGCAATTTGTAGCGCTTGCGCACCATTGGCTGCAGTGCGAACATCAAATCCGACGAAGCGCAGACTTGTAGAAATCAGGTCGCTGATACTCGATTCATCGTCGACGACGAGAATACGTTGTGCATTTTCTGCTGTGGCTGTTGCCATTGGGATCACCTCTTGCCTAGAGAATGCTCTCATAGGCTGAGATATTCCTGAGAACTAGCCTTGTTCCACCTTTGATTTCACGCTGCGAAGCAGGGCTTGGGCGACATCGAGTACCTCAACCTTGGAATCTCGAGCGATAACGCCATCTCCTGTCATGACTCGACAGAAAGGACAGGCGACTGCAATCTCTTCCACACCTGTTGCAATTGCTTCATCAACTCGATTGAGATTGATACGTGTACCAATTTTCTCTTCCATCCACATGCGTCCACCACCGGCACCACAACAAAATGAGCGCTCTTTATTGCGAGGCATTTCAGTAATTGTCACACCTGTTGCACCAAGTAATTCGCGAGGTGGTTCATAAATTTCATTATGACGTCCGAGATAACAAGGATCGTGATAGGTCATAGTTGTTGTGCTCTTGTTGATAGGGACTAATCTCTTTTCGCGCACTAATTGATTGAGTAATTGAGTGTGGTGCACCATGACAAGTTCGAAACCACTTTGTGCATAATCGCGACCGATTGTTGTAAAGCAATGCGGGCATGTAACAACAACTTTCTTCGTACCCTTCTCAGTGCGCGTTGCAAAAACTTCATTGAATGTTTCAATATTTTCGCGGGCTAGAATTTGGTATAAGAATTCATTTCCAGCTCGGCGTGCAGGATCTCCCGTACAAGTTTCGCGCTTACCAAGAACTGCAAAATTGACACCCGCCATATACAAGAGCTCTGCAACCGCTTTAGTTGTTTTCTTAGCACGCTCTTCATAGGCACCAGCACATCCGACCCAGAATAAATACTCAACATCATCTGGAAGTTGTCCTTCTACTACGCGAATTGGAAAATCACATTCGCCAATCCAAGCATCTCGGTCCGTGCGATTTGCACCCCATGGGTTTCCTGCTTTTTCCAAATTACGAAATGTTCCACCAAGTTCAGTTGGGAATTCTGATTCAACTAATACTTGGAAGCGACGCATATTAACAATGTGATCAACATGTTCAATATCGACTGGACATTCTTCGACGCATGCACCACACGTTGTACACGACCACAAAACATCGAGTTCAATAGGGCCCAACTCGCCTACCAAAGACTCTGTTTCAACAACTTTTGCCATCGCGTGATCACGCATCGCCATGATTAATAGTTTTGGTGAAAGCGGTTTATCTGTGTGCCAAGCAGGACATTGTGATTGGCAGCGTCCACACTCGGTACAGCTCGTCATATCGAGCAGGCCCTTCCATGAAATGTCTGAACGTGTTCCTAGACCAAAGACATCATCTTCACTTGGATCTTCAAAATTGATTGGCTTACCGTGCGAAAGCATCTCTGGCAACGGACCAAGAGAATTTTTCCCATTGCTATTGCGACGGAAGTAGATATTGAAAAATGCTAAGAAACGATGCCAGGCAATACCCATTGTTAGATTTTGCGCAATGACAATAAACCAGAGCATTGAAACTACAATTTTTAGAGCAGCAACCCATTGGATGTATGTTGTAATTTCGGCAAGAGTAAGTGCTTTGAATTCTTGCGCGATAAACCATGTGGTTATGTGGTGGCGATTCCAACTTGTCTCTTCTGAAAGCGCTCCTTCTAAACCACGCAGTGCGATTACACAAAAGACAATGAGAACAATAGTTGCTTCGATGTAATACGCCTTCTTCATTCCAGAACCAAAGAAGCGCGATGTTCGGCCCTTCTTAGCAAGTCGTGTGAATTGACGAATCCCAATCAATGTCACTATTCCGATACCAGTGAACCAAGTAATTGCTTCTACGAAATATTCATAAACCCACCAGTGACCAATAAATGGCAATGAAAAATATGGATTGAGAAGTTGACCAAATGCAGTTACAAGAGTCCCAAAGAGCGCACCAAAGCCGACCATCACAAACCAATGTGCAATTCCAGTACCAGTGAAATTGAGCATCTTTGTATGGCCTAAAACTTCACGAGTCATATTCCAAAAACGTGAAGCACGATTGTTGCTTCGAGTTGGATCAGGCTGACCCTTTTTATATATAGCTATTAGTTGGCGCACTCGGAAAGCGAGTAAACCCAATGCAGCCACAGTTATTCCATATGCCAGTACGACCAAAAGGAGGTTCATGGCAACAAGAGTATCTAAAAACCCTTTACGGTCGCTCTCTCGCCCTATAAACTAAAAAAATATTTAGGGAGAGAAATGACTATAGAGAATTCAGAAGTTTCGCAATATGTCCTTTCGGCAACAGCGCAGAAATCGGATGACCACAGCGCCATCACCTGTGTGCGAAAGGGCAGCGGTGAAGCAGTTGATGTCTCCTCATTTATCTCTAAAGATGGCCGTCTACATTGCCGAGTTCCCGGTAACAAGAGTGAATGGGCAAGTCTCAAAAACAGCAAAGGAGAAAATTTCGTTTTTGAAAAGTCATGGGAATTTTCTCAAGTTGGAATAACAGGAAAATCTAATTCTTCAATCTTGCATGATGATAATGACAATGCATTTTTGTGGCTTGCAGACACTGTCTGGTTTGGTCTAACTGATCGCATTTCCAATAGCGAGTGGAAAGCGCTTATGGAGAAAAGAACAAAACAAGGATTCAATGTTATGCAGGTTGTCTCCGGTCTATTGCCTGAAGCTGCATTTGGTGAACCATCAACACTTCTCGATGGCGTTACTTCATGGACGTTAGACAAGAAAGAATTAGAAAAACGTTGGTGGGATGCAGCTGACCTAAGAGTTATTGATGCAGTTCAAGCAGGACAGATGCCGGCACTCGTTGGCGCTTGGAGTTACTACATTTTGGAATTTGGCGCTGATCGCCTAAAACAACATTGGTCAGAAATGATTGCACGTTGGTCTTCCTTTCCAGTTTTTTGGTGCGTAGCAGGAGAAGTCGGATTGATGGAATACAAAGATCTCTTTGCTGATGATATGCAGGAGAAAGCTCTTTCAATTCAGCAGATGTGGAAACCTGTTATTTCACATGTAAGAAATACAGATCCGTGGAAGCGACCAATTACGGTGCACCCATGTCCAGCATTTAATTACTCATCTACTGAAGCGCTGCAAGGCGATGAAAGCCTCGATTTCATTTGGCTTCAGACAGGACATGCAGATGTTAATGTTATAAAGGCAACGTTAGGTGCTCTCAATAAAGCGCAACACGATTCAAAGCTTCCTGTTATAAATAGTGAAGTTTGTTACGAAGGCATAGCAGGTGGATCACCCGCAATGTTGCAGCGCTATTTATTTTGGACACACTTACTTCAAGGTGCTGCGGGACATACATATGGGGCGCAAGGAATTTGGGCCTTCCATGATGACGAGACAAGTCCGGGTGCAATGTGGGGCTGGATTCCTTGGCAAGAAGCGTCACTACTTCCTGGTGCAACTCAACTAGGTTTAGCTGCGCAATATTTGCGATCGATACATTGGAATGGTTTTACACCAGCTAATGATTCTATGAAAGTAAATGCAGACCTAGATCACCCACACCGTCCATGGGCAGGAAAAACTGGCGATAATTTAATTGCATATTTTCCAGCAGTGAGTATGGCGCCAGCCGAGATAGGAATTTCTATTGAACTTGCAACGATTGTATTTCAAAAGTTGAAAAAGAGTTCTACCTATTCGATGGAAATTATAAATCCTCGAAATGGCAAAGTTGTAAGAACAGAGAAAATAGATAGCAATACCGACGGAGAATGGAATTTCAAAAGTAAAAATATTGCGAGCCCACTTCCAACAATGGAGGATTGGATCGTTAGCCTGAAGTTGCTAGCGTGAGCGAAAATAGTTCCTTAGATGGCGCTGATATCGATGCATTTGGCATTCCTGGATATCTTGGTAAACCGGCAGGTGAGATAAGACGGAAGAGTGAATCCGAGGGATTCAAAGATGCATTTTGGGTATCTAATCCAAGCCGCCAATCAGATTTACATGTTCTATTTTCTTCAACAGTAGAAATAGATGAAGGACTGTATAAATTTGATATTGCTTCGAGTGGAAATTTTCAATTGCTCATTGATGGCCAGATAAAGATTCGAGGCCCTGTTCGTTTCTCTTCACATTTCCCCGAGTATTACTCTGAAAACTTCTCTCTTTCAAAAGGCGTCCACACGATTGCGATATTCGCTCACGGCGAATTCCTCAAGACTCGCACAATGGCGCCACTTCCGAATTTTGTGTGGATGCGTCTATCTAAAAATAATCTCCTTATCTCTCTTACTTGGAGAGCACAAGAGATTCTTGAATATGCGGCAACAGGGCTTCGAATCAGTGCGCTTTTAGGTTGGGTTGAATGGTTAGAAAAACCTAGATCGGATAAAGCAATCTGGAAAGAAGTTAGATCAGTAGATGGCTTATTAGAACTAACTGGGCCGCTCACACAATCTGAATTACGAATTCCGCAACTGCCAACAATTATTCCCAATGAGATGGCGCGAGGAACTTTTAGAGAGACGTTTACAGGCTATAAATATGATGATCTTGCTTCTCAATACTTATTAGCCGACCTCAATCCAGCCCCCGGTGATGATGCTGATGGCATATGGGTACGTTATGACTTAGGAAAAATCCGTATTGGCTATTTCAGTATTGTTATTGAGAGTGAGTTTGCTTGTGAAGTAAAGATTGCATATGCCGAACGAATGACACCTCATGGCGAGGTTTCGCCAGTAGTTCCATTATCTGCAGGTGCAACACGAATGATTCAACATTTTGCAATAGCTGCAGGCAAAACAAAGATTGAGCCATTCCAGTCAATGGGCGCGAAATTTATTGAAATAAGAGTTACAACTAAAGGAAAAGTAAAAGTAAGTAACCAAGAATTTCTGGAAAGAGATTTTTTGGGTGAGCCTCTGGGGTATCTAACAACTTCAGATCCAATACTCAACAAAATTTGGCAAGTAGGAATCGAAACTCTGCGATCATCGGCAGAGGACGCGCTCGTTGATTCAATTCGTGAGCGCGCTGAATGGGTAGGCGATGTTGTCACATCTGCACTCAATATTTTGACTGCAGGTTGGGGTGATTACACATTAGTAAAGCGTGCAATATTGCATGCTGCTGCATCGGCTCGTGAAGATGGAATTGTTGCAGGTTCTGGTCCGGGAGAACTTATTTATTTAGGTACATATGCTGCGATGTGGACAACAGCATGTTTACAGATTGCGGTAGAAGAAGGTGACACAGCAATTCTTTATGAGTTTGAAGAATCTGCTCGTGCAAATATTGAAGGACTATCAAAACTAATTAGAAAAGATGGATTACACGACTTACCGTGGTCATTTGTTGATTGGGGTTACAGGCCACCAGAAAATCACGCAGATTTAGCGGTGCTTTCCCACTTCATCAAAGCACTTTCTTCATGGATGCAGTGGTTAGAACTGATTGGAAAATCTGATGAAAGAAAAGCGTGGCAAGGTAGATACGATGAAATGTGCGCCCTTGTAAGTGAGTATCTTCAAGCATTCCCTGCCAAATACCATGCATATACCCTGGCTGCGCGTAACGCCATCACTAGTAACGAAATTGCAGCGCCAATTATTAAAGATTTTATTAGCGCGGGTTTTCCCTACAACCGTAGTGCAAAGCGTTTACGAGATCCACTCAATGTCGTAGAAGGGGCGATAACGCCGTATTTCACTAATTATTCGATGCCGGTGCTCATTGACTCAGGTGATGGAATATCCGCTGCTGATATTTGGCGAACAAATTGGGGTTGGATGTTAGAAAAGGGAGCAACAACATGGTGGGAAGTCTTTGATGATCGCTGGAGTCATTGTCACTATTGGAGCGGCGCACCAACCTGGCAACTCTCTCGCTACGGACTTGGATTGCATCCTCAATTAGATTCTGATGGATCAAGTGTAATTTTACGTGTCAGTGATTTTGGACTTAGCTCGATGAAAGGCCGAATACATATTCCAATTGCAAAATGGGTAGATGTTGAATGGAAGCACGTTAGCGACAAAGAAATTTCTTATTCAATTACAAAC
>CAMBGL010000036.1 GCA_945866155.1 Bifidobacterium breve | reverse complement strand
ACTTCGACTCGCTTCCAGTGCTTTGTGCCATCAACTGTGTGAGTAGCGCAGGTGGCAAGTTATCGACTACATACCAACCTAAATCTTCAAGGGCATGCGCGACTGTAGAACGGCCAGCACCCGACATTCCAGTGACGATGAGCATTTCTTGTGCCATCTTCCTATCCTGCATCATATGTCAAGCACCCTATCTTTTAGGAAATTTCACCTGTCGTCGTGTTCACGCTACCAACACCAACATGGGAAAGATGCTCAGAAATAGCCGCTGCAATCTTCTCTCCAATACCTGGAATCTGCGATATCTCCTCTGTACTTGCTTTACGTATTCCAGCAACAGAGCCAAACTTTTCTAAAAGAGCTGTGCGACGAGTGGCCCCTAGTCCTGGAATCTCGTCGAGTAATGATTCCAACATAACTTTAGATCGACGCGAGCGATGAAAAGTAATTGCAAATCTATGTGCTTCATCTCGAATGCGCTGGAGTAAGTACATCCCTTCACTCGTTCGAGGCAGAATTAGCGGATCTTTAGAATTAGGAATCCATACTTCTTCTAGGCGCTTTGCTAAACCACACAGAGCAATATCAGTGACACCGAGCTCTGCCATCGCCCGCGCAGCAGCGCTTACTTGTGGCGCACCACCATCGACGACGATAAGTTGAGGTGGATAGGAGAATTTACTGAGCCGGCCACCAAGTTGGGCTACCTCAGATGCATCAACATCTCGATCATTGATAAGTCTCTTCAGGCGTCTTGAAATTACCTGATGAATTGCGCGCGTATCGTCAAACCCCTCTGTTGTATCGATAATAAATCGGCGGTACTCACTCTTCTTGGCAAGACCATCTTCAAATACCACCATCGAAGCAACGACGGAGGTTCCTGAAATATTTGAGATATCAAAACACTCAATTCGAAGTGGAGTTCTAGGTAAGTCAAGTAACTCTTCAATTTCTGTAAGCGCTTTGCCACTTACTGCGGCATCAGTTGAGCGCTTACTCAAATACTGGATAAGAGCGTATTGAGCATTGCGTTTGACTGTTGCTAGTAATTCTGCTTTTTCTCCACGTTGTGGAATTTTCAAAGTTACACTTGCGCCACGAATACTTGAAAGCCATTCCTCAATCGCACTTTGGTCTAATGGTAAATCTGAAATCACAATCTCGGCGGGTATCTCTTGGGCAACACTTTGACTATAAATTGAAAAGAGAAGTGCGCCTATCTGATCATCTCCCTCAAGAGCTCGTTCTTGATCAACAATCCATGAACGAGAACCTTTGATACCACCTTCGCGTACAGTGAAAAGTGTTCCTGCTGAATGAGCACCCTCTTGATGAAGTGCAATGAAATCTGCAGTCAGATTAGAAGATAGTGCTGACTCTGCTGATTCTTGAGCCTTCTCTAGCGCTGCTATCTGATCTCTGATCTTTAGTGCACGCTCATATTCTTCACCATCTGATGCTCGTGTCATCTCTTCTTGGAGAATTGGGAGAATCTTTCCGTTTCCATGAGACATAAAGGATGCAAGTCTCGAACTCAATTCTTTATGGTCTGGTTGAGAAATCCATCCAACACATGGAGCGGCACATTTTCCAATATCACCAAGCAGGCATTGACGCTTTGATTTACGTGCTCGTTCGAAATTTCCTGTTGTGCAGGAGCGAATTGGAAATATTTTTAGTATCACATCAAAAGTACTACGAAGAGCCCATGTATTTATATATGGACCAAAGTAGGTAAGTCCTGGTCTCTTTGATTTACGAGTTATAAATACTCGAGGGAATTCTTCCCCTTCCGATATTGCTAGGTAAGGATAAGACTTATCATCTCGAAATTGGATGTTGTATGTGGGTGCATATTGCTTGATCCACGAGTACTCCAGCTGTAGCGCTTCGGCTTCAGTAGCAACAATTGTCCAATCAACTCGCACTGCTTCGTGAACCATGCGATTGGTACGCATCATCAGACCACTTTGGAAATAGCTACTCAATCGATTCTTAAGGTTGAGAGCTTTTCCAACATAAATGACTTTGTCTGCTTCATTATAAAAACGATACACACCTGGTTCTTCAGGAATAATCGCTGGTCTATATGAAAGCGGGTCTGCCATGGCTAAGGCTTCTTCTTGGCCGTAGCTTTTTTCGTGCTTGGTTTAGCTCTATTTGATTCAAGAATCTCGGCCAAATACTGACCCGTGTAGCTCTTCTTATTCAAGGCAACATCTTCAGGCGTTCCCTCTGCAACAACGAGTCCACCTCTAAATCCACCTTCAGGTCCCATGTCAATGACCCAGTCAGAAGATTTGATGACATCAAGATTATGCTCAATTACAACAACAGTGTTTCCAGAATCTACTAAACGATTGAGTACTCCAAGTAGCTTGCTCACATCTTCAAAGTGAAGCCCTGTCGTTGGTTCATCGAGAACATAAATTGTCCTGCCAGTTGAGCGACGTTGTAATTCAGTTGCAAGTTTTACGCGTTGCGCTTCACCACCCGAAAGAGTTGGAGCAGATTGACCAAGTCGAACATATCCCAAACCAACATCTGAGAGCGTTTTGAGGAAGCGCGAAATTGTCGTCACTGATTCAAAGAAGTTATATGCCTCTTCGATAGGCATATCGAGAACTTGAGCAATTGTCTTGCCCTTGTAATGAACTTCCAAAGTTTCACGATTATAGCGAGCACCATGGCAGATTTCGCAGGGCACATAAACATCTGGCAAAAAGTTCATCTCAATTGTGATAGTTCCATCGCCTGAACAATTCTCACAGCGTCCACCTTTGACGTTGAATGAGAAGCGTCCTTGCTGATAACCACGTACCTTCGCCTCAGTTGTCTCAGCAAATAGTGCGCGAATCTTGTCGAAGACTCCGGTATACGTTGCTGGGTTCGAGCGCGGTGTGCGACCAATCGGTGATTGATCAACGTGAACAACTTTGTCCAATAAATCTATGCCAGAGATAGTTCTGTGGCGACCTGGTACTAATCGCGCACCATTGAGTTTATTTGCAAGGGTTGTATATAAAATATCGTTGACGAGAGTTGATTTTCCGGAACCGCTCACACCTGTGACCGATACGAATACTCCAAGTGGGACTTCAACCTCTAAATCCTGAAGGTTATTCTCTTTCGCTCCCTTGATGACAAGTTTTCTCTTTGGATCGCAAGGACGACGTTTCGCAGGTATCGCAATTGATTTACGACCGGAGAGATACGCACCTGTGATCGATGTTGGTGAATCAATAAGCATCTGATAATCACCAGATACAACTACTTCCCCACCGTGTTCTCCTGCTCCAGGACCAATATCTACAATCCAATCAGCGGCTCGAATTGTTTCTTCATCGTGTTCAACAACGATGAGAGTATTTCCAAGATTACGCAAACGTGTGAGGGTGTCGATAAGTCTGCGATTATCGCGTTGATGTAATCCAATACTTGGCTCATCTAGAACGTAGAGAACACCAACGAGCCCACTACCAATTTGTGTTGCAAGGCGAATGCGTTGTGCTTCACCACCAGAGAGGGTTGCAGCTGGGCGTGCAAGAGATAAGTAATCAAGGCCAACATCTAACAAAAATCCTAAACGCGCATGTACCTCTTTGAGAACGCGCTCTGCAATCTGCGCTTCTCGCTTATTTAGATCAACTTCTTGCAGAAACGTCGCACATTCTCCAATTGAAAGTTCGCAGATTTCCGAAATATTCTTATCGCCGATTGTTACTGCGAGTACCTCTGGCTTCAAGCGAGCACCACTACATACTGAACAAGGAATCTGGCGCATATACGCTTCGTACTTATCACGACTGTAATCGCTATCAGTCTCCCCGTGTCTGCGGTGAATGAATGGCACGACGCCTTCAAAGCCTGTTGAATAATTTCGAACGCGACCGTAGCGATTCTTATACTTCACATGTACTTCAAAGTCATACCCATTGATGAGCGCATCTTTGGCCTTCTGTGACAGCCTCTTCCACGGTGTATCGAGTGAGAATTTCACATCCTCTGAAAGCGCTTCAATGAGGCGTAGGAAATATTCTGCAGATTGGCCACCAGACCATGGAGCAATTGCTCCATCATTTATCGAAATAGAGTCATCGGGAATAATCAGATCTTCATCAACTTCTAATTTCGTTCCGATGCCAGAACATTCAGGACATGCACCAAATGGTGAGTTGAATGAGAATGAACGGGGCTCTAACTCCTCGAAAGAAAGATTGCAATCATGACATGCAAGATGCTCACTAAATGTGCGCTCTTTTTCGGCACCTTTTGCGTCAACGAAGTCCAAAATAACAATTCCTGATGCAAGACGCAGTGCGGTCTCGATTGAATCAGTAAGGCGAGATTTAGAATCTGGCTTAGCGCTGAGGCGATCCACAACAACTTCAATTGTATGTTTCTCTTGCTTCTTCAACTTTGGAGCTTCAGAGAGGGCAACAACTTCGCCATCAATGCGCGCTCTGGCATATCCCTGTGTAATAAGTTCAGCAAAGAGATCTAGGAATTCGCCCTTGCGCGAACGGACAACTGGTGCCAATACTTGAAACTTCGTAGTCGCAGGCATTGTGAGAATCTGGTCAACAATTTGTTGCGGGCTCTGTCTCGAGACTGCCTTGCCGCACGATGGGCAATGTGGCTTACCAGCGCGAGCAAAGAGAAGGCGCAGGTAATCATAAACTTCAGTGATAGTTCCTACAGTTGAGCGAGGATTTCTATTTGTAGATTTTTGATCAATGGAGACTGCTGGAGATAGCCCTTCAATAAAATCAACATCTGGTTTATCCATCTGTCCAAGGAATTGACGCGCGTAGGCTGATAGAGATTCAACATAGCGGCGTTGACCTTCAGCAAAGATTGTGTCGAAAGCAAGACTTGATTTTCCAGATCCAGATAAACCAGTGAAGACAACGAGCGAATTTCTTGGCAATTCGATAGAGACATTCTTGAGATTGTGTTCGCGAGCACCACGTACAACTAGCTTGTCGATACTCACTCTAAATCCCCGCCTCATCCATGGCACGAAGTTCGCGCTTTAGTTCCTTGATCTCATCGCGCAATCGCGCTGCAAGTTCAAAATGAAGGTCCCCGGCAGCACTGCGCATCTGATCAGTGAGCGACCCTATCAGCGCAAGTAGTTCTTGGCGCGGCAAGGAGCCAAGGTTTTTTGAATAGATTCCAATTGCTGGAATGCTCTTCTGATTCTTCTTATTTGTAGAAAGGAGATCATCGCTATCGTCTGATTCGCGATTGATGAGGTCTGTTATATCGGCAATCTTCTTACGTAACGGTTGCGGATCAACTCCTCGTTCCACGTTATAGGCAACTTGTTTTGCACGCCTACGATTTGTTTCATCTATTGCCTTGACCATCGACTTCGTCATGTTGTCGGCATACATATGAACTTCACCAGAAACATTTCGAGCAGCGCGGCCAATAGTTTGAATCAATGAAGTAGCCGAACGGAGGAATCCCTCTTTGTCAGCATCAAGAATTGAAACAAGTGAAACTTCAGGAAGATCGAGTCCCTCACGTAATAAATTAATACCAATCAAAACATCGTATTCACCCATGCGTAATTCCCTGAGTAGCTCTACTCGACGCAATGTATCTACCTCGGAGTGCAGATAACGCACACGAACTCCCTTTTCTTGGAGATACTCAGTCAAATCTTCTGACATCTTCTTCGTAAGAGTTGTTACTAGAACTCTTTCATTTTTGGCAGCGCGAATATTGATTTCTACTAGCAAGTCATCAATTTGCCCCTTGATTGGTTTGATAATGATCTGAGGATCTACAAGGCCCGTTGGACGAATTACTTGCTCAACAACATCATTTTCGACCTTACCTAATTCATAGGGACCAGGAGTTGCTGATAAGTAAACCTTTTGTCCAACACGTTCTAAGAACTCTGGCCAGCGAAGTGGGCGATTATCCATAGCACTGGGTAGACGGAAACCGTGTTCTACCAGTGTTCGCTTACGCGAAGCATCTCCCTCAAACATTGCACCAATTTGTGGAACCGTTACGTGACTCTCATCTATAACGACAAGAAAATCTTCTGGGAAATAGTCAAGCAAACAGTTAGGCGCACTACCGGCTGGGCGACCATCTAGTTGGCGTGAATAGTTTTCAATTCCGCTACAGAAACCAAGTTGTTGCATCATTTCAATATCAAATGTTGTACGCATTCGGAGTCGTTGGGCTTCTAGTAGCTTGCCCTGCTTTTCAAATATTTCTAATTGAGAGGCAAGTTCTGTCTCAATCTCACCAATGGCTCGCTCAATGGTCTCAGGACCAGCGGCATAGTGAGTTGCTGGGAATATATACATTTCAGTCTCATCGCGGATAATTTCACCAGTCAAGGGATGCAAGGTTGTAATCTTTTCGATTTCATCACCAAACATTTCAATGCGCAGTGCAAGTTCTTCATACATAGGAATAATCTCAATCGTGTCGCCTCGAACTCGAAATGTTCCTCGCTCAAAAGCCATATCGTTTCGCTTATATTGAATATCAACGAAACGTCGCAGTAGGACATTGCGCTCTATCTCATCGCCGACTCGAAGTTTGACCATACGATCTACATACTCCTGTGGAGTACCCAATCCATAAATGCAGGACACTGTCGCGACAACGATGACATCGCGTCGGGTCAATAGGGAGTTAGTCGCTGAGTGACGCAAACGTTCAACTTCATCGTTGACACTGGAATCTTTCTCGATAAAGGTATCTGTCTGTGGAACATATGCCTCTGGTTGGTAATAGTCGTAGTAAGAAACAAAATATTCGACAGCGTTATTGGGCATCAACTCTCGAAATTCATTCGCTAATTGAGCTGCAAGGGTTTTATTTGGTGCCAGTACAAGTGTGGGGCGTTGAAGGCGCTCAATGAGCCAAGCAGTAGTTGCTGACTTTCCAGTACCTGTGGCACCAAGAAGAACTACATCTTGCTCACCTGCACCGATTCGACGAACAATCTCTTCGATAGCTGCCGGTTGATCTCCTGCGGGAACATAATCACTAATTACTTGAAAGGGCTCGACTCGACGTTGAAGGTCAGTTACCGGGCGCATTGTTGAACTCTACTTGGGCTAGCCCTTACTGCGCATCTTAAGTAGCTCCCAGAGGTTTTCAACGCTTCGAAGCAACTCATCCTCGCTACCGTTATTCTCAAATACTTGGTCCGCTATTGACACACGTTCTTCACGTGAAGCTTGCGCAGCAATGCGAGATTCGACTTCAGAGTTGCGCAGTCCCTTTTTGAGTAATCTTTCTTTTCGCAACTGCATATCTGCTTCGACAGTAACAATGTAATCAAATCGCTCCATTGCTTTTGTTTCAAAAAGAAGTGGGATTTCATAAATCAAAATCTGATCTTGTTCTAGCGATTGAACTGCCTCTTCAAATTCTCGGCGCACAATCGGGTGAATGATGGCCTCTAACTTCTTTTTCGCATCTACATCTCTAAAGACGAGTTCACCCAACGCCCGGCGATCCACAAGTCCGTTACTCAATATTGAATCTCCAAAAGTTGCAATGAGCTCGTCAAAGCCGTCGCTACCTCGTTCGATTGCATCGCGCGCTAATTGGTCAGCATCAATGACTAGTGCACCAAGTTCTGCGAAGAATTGAGCGGCAAGAGATTTACCACTTCCTATTCCACCGGTGAGGCCAACAACTAACATAGCCACACTTTATTGCACAAGAACTCAAAAAGGCGTCCAGTTGGCAATCAGACTATGTAAGTCCGACGCAACTGAACGCCTTTTTAGAGTTATAAATTATTCTGCTGCAACAACTTCCTCGACAGGACCTGCTGCTGCATCTGCAGCCTTTGCTTCAGCCTTTTGCTTCTTGTGAGCCATGAAGCGCTCTTGAGCTTGAGCATATTGACGCTCCCACTCTTCGCGTTGTGCTTCGTATCCTGGCTTCCACTCTTGGGTCTCAACTTCGAAACCTTCTGGGTAGATGAAGTTTCCTTCTGCATCGTAGCGAGCAGCCATTCCATATTGAGTTGGATCAAATGCTTCCACTTCAACTTCATGACCTTCATTTGCTTGCTTCAATGAAAGAGAGATACGACGGCGCTCTAGATCGATATCAATAATCTTTACGAAGAGCTCATCGTCTACCTGAACAACCTGCTCAGGAATTTCTACATGGCGTTCTGCCAATTCAGAGATGTGTACGAGTCCTTCGATGCCTTCGTGAACACGAATAAATGCACCGAATGGAACAAGCTTTGTTACAACACCAGGCACAACCTGATTGATTGTGTGTGTGCGAGCAAATGCTTGCCATGGATCTTCTTGTGTTGCCTTGAGTGAGAGTGAAACACGCTCACGCTCGAAATCAACTTCGAGAACTTCAACAGTTACTTCATCGCCAACTTCAACAACTTCACCTGGGTGATCAATATGCTTCCATGAGAGTTCTGAAACGTGAACAAGACCATCTACTCCACCAAGGTCTACGAAAGCACCAAAGTTGACGATGGAAGATACAACGCCTGAACGTACTTGACCCTTTTGGAGTTGGTTCAAAAATGTTGTGCGTGATTCGGATTGTGTCTGCTCGAGGAATGCACGACGTGACAGAACAACGTTATTGCGGTTCTTATCTAGTTCGATAATTCGAGCTTCAACCTGCTTGCCAATGTATGGCGTTAGATCGCGTACTCGACGCATTTCGACAAGTGATGCTGGCAAGAAGCCACGAAGACCGATATCAACAATGAGACCGCCCTTTACAACTTCAATAACTGTTCCGATAACAACTTCGTCGCGCTCTTTCTTTCCTTCGATATCTCCCCATGCGCGTTCGTACTGTGCGCGCTTCTTGGAAAGAATCAAGCGACCTTCTTTATCTTCTTTCTGCAATACGAGAGCTTCGATGAGCTCTCCAACTTTTACAATTTCATTTGGATCTGCATCATGGCGAATTGATAATTCGCGAGAAGGAATTACGCCTTCTGTTTTGTATCCGATATCGACTAGTACTTCGTCGCGACCAACTTGAACGACTGTTCCTGAGACGAGATCTCCATCATTGAAATTTCTGATTGTTCCTTCGATTGCGGCCATAAAGTCGGCGGCTGATCCAATGTCATTTACTGCAATTACTGGTGAGGTTGTCAAAATGCTCCGTAGGGATAGATGAGTAGTAGGTACCAAATCGGTCGATTTGGATTGGAGGCAAAGAATACGGGTGGGTGATATGTAGGGTCAATTCCGTGCGGGAATCTATCTACTTCTACCTATCGACTATAGGATTCTTAGAATTATGAAGCGTTATCGAGAATTACTGGCCACGCGCTTCGTCAAATCACTCATCATCAGCGCATTTCCTGCCCGCGTTGCCTACGGGATGATTGGGCTCTGTATTTTTTTCAAAGTCGAACGTGAGACTAATTCAATCGCTATAGCAGGCCTTGCTATCGGACTCAATGGAATTACTAACGCTCTCACTGCCGGCATCCGTGGTTCGATGTTAGATCGATGGGGACAGCGCTGGCCACTTCGTATATTTGTTCCATCTTATGCAATGCTAATTCTTGCTCTCAACACAATGCATTCACAAAATCTCATTTTGATTACTACATTCATTCTAGGAATGACTGCTCCCCCAATAAATATTTCAGTAAGACCTTTATGGGTAGATATTGTTCCAAGAAGTTCACTTCGTACTGCATACGCAGTCGATACAGTCAGTATGAATTCAGCTGTCGTACTTGGCCCAATCCTTGCGACAACACTTTCTCTCTCATCGCGTCCAGAGTTTGCCCTTATTGTTGCAGCCTTCTCAATGGCTCTTGGCGGTGGCGCTTTAGCAATTCATCCAGTATCAAATGCATGGATTCCTGAAGAGAAGGATAAAGGACAAGGTGCTCTCATAAAGAACCGAGCAATCCAACTTTTGATGTTAGAAGGAATCTTTATTGGTATCGGTTGGGGTGCTTTCAATATTG
>CAMBGL010000035.1 GCA_945866155.1 Bifidobacterium breve | reverse complement strand
CCCATTGAATCTATAACAACAGCATCAACATACTGACCGACTGCAAAATTTGTTCCGATAAACGATGTTGTTCCATCGACTTCTGGGCCTTGGTGGGCCGCTCTTCCCTCTTGTAGATCAGCATCTTCAATGAGTACTCGCACGGTTTCGCCAATTCGTGCTTGAGCGCGAAGTGAAACCATTTCATCGGCAAGGGATGAAAGTGTTTCGACTCGCTGCGCAATTACCTCTGGAGCAACTTTGTCTTCTAATTTCAGCGCTTCAGTGTCATCTTCATCGGAATAACCAAAGATTCCCACGGCATCTAGCTTTGCCTTTGTTATGAAGTTTGCAAGATCATCGAAATCTTCCTGAGTCTCCCCTGGAAAGCCAACGATAAAGTTTGATCTAATTCCTGCCTCTGGTGAGAGCGCGCGAATTTGAGCAATGAGATGAAGGAACTTTTCGCTATCACCAAAGCGACGCATACGGCGCAACACTGTCGCACTCGTGTGCTGGAAGGAAAGATCAAAGTACGGTGCAACATTTGGTGTCGAAATCATCGCTTGCAATAGCGATGGGCGCATTTCAGCAGGTTGCAAATATGAAAGTCGAATTCGCTCCACACCACCAATTGCTGCAAAGTCAGGTAACAATTTCTCCATTAATGTCAGATCGCCAAGATCTTTTCCATACGATGTTGTATTTTCGCTAACTAAGAAGAGTTCAGTTACGCCATTTTTAGATAACCAGCGCGCTTCATCCAAAATTTCGGTTGGACGGCGTGAAACAAATGCACCGCGGAAATATGGAATTGCGCAGAAAGAACAGCGACGATCACAGCCTGATGCAATCTTTAGTGGCGCCCACGGAGCATTTCCTAAGCGTTTGCGAAGAAGGGAACCACCGGCTCCTAAGGCCGATTGAAACTCTTCGTCGCGAACAGCTGCGCGATCTACAGGAGCAATCGGTAACAATGATCGACGATCACGAGGAACATGTGGCGTATGTGAATTTCCAGCCATAATCGATTGCAAACGCGCGGATATATCTTTGTAATCATCAAAACCTAATATTGCATCTGCTTCAGGAAGTGCCTTTGCAAGTTCTTGGCCATAGCGCTCGGCCATGCAACCAACAGCGACAACTGCGCGAGTAACACCATGGCCTTTGAGTGAATTTGCCTCAAGGAGTGCGTCAATTGAATCTTTCTTAGCCGATTCAATGAAGCCACATGTATTTACAAGGGCGACTTCTGCTAATTCGACATCGTCAACGAGTGTCCATCCATCGGCTGCTAAACGCCCGGCTAACTCTTCAGAGTCGACTTCATTGCGAGCACAGCCCATTGTGACAACTGCAACCGTGCGCTTCATTGGAGGAATCTTATCGTGCGATAGCGCTACCCAAACTCACTCTAGGAATTTTCATCGAATGAAAGGTTTACTACCTCGCCATCAGCCCCTATCGAGTCCATTTTCTTGCCATTCACGGTCAGATCCAAGGCGCCTGCATTACCTACTCGAAGACTTATGATGGCATCACTTGCAATTATGCGAGTTGAACCTAAACGTAGCTGTCCACTAAAGAGTGTTTTTCCAGTGGCATCATTTGCAAATAACCAACTCTTTCCACGGCTAGCACTGATTTCAACAACAATCGCACCAGTCATTTCAGCTTCTGCTTGTTCAGTATTTGTAGATGGAGAGGCTGACTCTACTGAGGATGCACTCTCTGAAGGAGACACTGTTGGTGTTGGCTTCACAATCATTCGTTCGACTGTAACAGTTTTTGAATTTGAAATAATAATTTGAGCAATACCTGCTATCACGATGCATGCAAGTGAAATCGAAGCGAGTGCTTTCCATGAGACATTTTTCTTCTCTTTTGGTGGCTTTAAAACATTAGTTTCAGTTAGTAAATCCTGCATTTTGCGGTGCTCTGTTGACTGTTCCTCAACATAGAGAGAAAGGAAAGTTTCTGGATTTACCTTGAGAGCGACTGCAATATTTCGTAGATGTCCGCGTGCATATGTTTCGCCACCGCAATTAACGAAATTATCATTTTCCATTTCGCGAAGCAGTCCTGGTCGCACGCTTGTTGCATCCGCCAATTGATCTATAGACATGCCGGCAGAATTGCGCGATGCGCTAATAACTGTACCGAGTGACATGTAAACCTCACAACAATTGGGAAAGGGTGAGTGCTAAGTGTAGAACGGTCGCGGGGTTAGCAATAGCCCTTGTGCCTAGGTGGAAGTGATATCACCCCTAAAGATGACCAATAGGGGGAGGTATTTCTCAGAATTAACTTGTTAGTCACTCAGCGTTGCGAGCACGGAATCTAATTCATCAGGTTTGACCATGACAGTACGGGCTTTAGAACCTTCTGAAGGTCCGACGATTCCACGAGATTCCATCAGATCCATTAGGCGACCAGCTTTTGCAAAGCCAACTCGCAATTTTCTTTGCAACATAGATGTGGATCCAAATTGCGTTCCAACAACTAATTCCACAGCTTGAAGTAACAAATCTAAATCATCACCAATTTCTTTATCTACCATCTTGCTATTCTTTGGGGCAACGGTGACATCATCTCGATATCTTGGTGAGAGCTGCTTTTTCACATGAGAAGTCACTGCTTCAATTTCGCGCTCTGAAACATAGGCACCTTGAATGCGTATAGCCCGACTTGCACCCATTGGAATAAATAGACCATCGCCTTGGCCAACAAGTTTTTCAGCGCCAGGACTATCCAAAATAACACGACTATCGGCGAGTGAACTTGTTGCAAATGAGAGTCGTGATGGCACATTTGCTTTGATAAGGCCCGTTACAACATCGACGGAAGGTCGCTGCGTTGCAAGCACCAAGTGAATACCGGCAGAACGTGCCAATTGTGTAATTCGAACAACAGATTCTTCAACTTCTTTAGCTGCAACCATCATCAAATCTGCAAGCTCATCAATGATTACCAAGAGATATGGGTATGGCTCAACAGTGCGATCACTTCCTGGTGGAACTATTACTTTTCCAGCCCGTACCGCTTTATTGAAATCATCAATATGCCTAAAGCCAAAGGTAGAAAGGTCTTCATAACGCAGATCCATTTCACGCACTACCCATGTAAGTGCATCAGATGCCTTTTTTGGATTAGTAATAATTGGTGTAATGAGGTGCGGTATGCCTTCATACGCCGTGAGCTCTACGCGCTTTGGATCAATGAGAACTAAGCGAACATCATCGGGTGTGGCACGCATCAAAATAGAGGTAATCATTGCGTTGATCATTGATGATTTACCAGCACCAGTTGCACCAGCTACTAGTAAGTGAGGCATTTTCGCTAGGTTTGCGCAGACAAAATTACCTTCTACATCTTTGCCAAGGGCAACAAGCATCGGGTGATGATCTTGGCCGGCAACACTTGAGCGCATTACATCGCCTAAAGCAACAATTTCGCGGTCGGCATTTGGAATTTCAATACCTACGGCTGACTTACCAGGAATTGGGGAAAGTATTCGAACATCACCACTTGCAACTGCATAAGAAATATTTTTAGCAAGGGCTGTAATACGCTCAACTTTTACCGCGTTACCTAGTTCAACTTCATAACGTGTTACTGTTGGCCCACGCATGAAGCCGGTTACTTGAGCATCAATTTCAAATTGTGCAAAAACTTCTGTGAGAGCTGCAACGACAACTTCATTTGCTTTGCTCTTAGCCTTTGCCGCAGGGCCTGTACGCAAGAGATCCTGCGGTGGAAGTTCATAATTACTATCAGGTGATAGTAATAATTGTTCCGGGCGCCTACCTTCAGTAGATGGAGTAATAATTGGTGTAACAGGAACTGTGAACTCTTCATCAAAGCTTGCTTCGTCGAGTTCATCTTCTTCCTCTGGCTCTGGTTCATTCCAGGCCGCGACTACGGGAGTTTCAAAAGGAGGTGTATCGGTAATTTCAAAATCATCATCGCGCTCTGCGCGCTCAGGACGCTTGGACCATAACCACTTAGATGTATTAGTAATACGAGTCAATACTTCAGATACTGGAGTTGCAGTAACAACTAGGAGTCCAAAGATAAAAATCAATATAAGTACTGGATAAGTAAGTAGTGAGGTCATCAGAGCAACGAGTGGAGTACTCACCGCATAACCAAACCAGCCGCCGCCGTGGCGCATTGCAGTAGCACCTGTACCAGTTGATCCATTGAGAAGATGGGCAATACCAGTAGTGCTCAAAAATATTGTAAGTGTTCCAACAATAATTCGCCCTGTTGCTGCCTTCTCATCAGGTAATCTAAATAATCGAATTGCGAAATAAATAAGTACAAGGGGAATAAAGAATCCGATTCGTCCGAATGCTCCGTAGACAAAGGAATAGAGAGCACGACCTACAAAGTTATCTGCTCTAAACCACGTACCTGCTGTTGCCGTGAGTGCGAGTATGAGAAGAAGAAATGCAACACCATCTCTTTGATGTGCGGGATCTAAATCTCGAGCACCGCGAGCTACGAAGCGAACTGCTCCACCAAGGGATCGAGCAAAGAATTTCCAGATTGCAGATATTCCTCTACCTATAGCAGAGCCGACGCCTGCACTCTTTGCCTTTTTTCTCTTAGCCACACTGACGATAATAATTGTTTAGCAATTGCACGATGGCTAGGCGCGCCGTTGAAACTAGACCTCAATAACTACAGGAACAATCATTGGGCGACGACGATGTGTTGTGCCAACCCATTCACCAATTGTTTTGCGAACGATTTGAGAAAGTTGGTGTGTGCCATTTATTCCTTCAGAAACTGCGCGTGCAAGAGCTTTTTCAATCTTGAGTTTTACTTCATCAAATAACGCTTCATCTTCAGCAAATCCACGTGCATGAATATCTGGGCCAGCAATAATTTTTCCACTCTGAGATTCAATAACAACAACACATGAGATAAAGCCTTCTTCGCCAAGAATACGACGATCCTTGAGTGAACTCTCTGTGATATCACCAATACTTTGTCCATCAACATAAACAAAGCCACATGGAACTGATCCGACAACCGATGCTTCATGATTGATTAGATCTAGAACAACTCCATTTTCAATAATGAGTGCATGCTCGCGAGGTACACCTGCAGAGATTGCAATTTCTGCATTCGCAGTTAGGTGGCGCCATTCACCGTGCACTGGCATTACATATTTAGGTTTGACGATGTTGTAGCAATACAAGAGTTCACCCGCAGCGGCATGACCAGATACGTGCACCATCGCATTTGCTTTGTGAACAACTTTTGCACCAAAGCGCGTAAGTTCATTGATAACTCTAAATACTGAATTCTCATTACCTGGAATAAGGGATGAAGCGAGAATGACGGTATCCCCCGCGCCAACGCGAATCTGATGATCACCATTTGCCATTCTTGAAAGCGCAGCCATCGGTTCACCCTGTGAACCAGTACAGATAAGAACAACGTTATCGTCGAAGGAGTCGAGATCTTTTACATCTATGAGAAGACCAGATGGAATCGTTAGATAACCCATTTCTTCGGCGATCTTCATATTGCGAACCATTGAACGTCCGATGAAGACAACTTTGCGATCATGCTTTGCCGCGATATCAATTACTTGTTGTACACGGTGAATATGTGATGAAAAGGAAGCCACAATTACTCGACGCTTAGTTGCTCCAATAACGCGATTGAGCGCTGGCATAATTTCGCGCTCTGAAGGAGTAAATCCTGGAATATCAGCATTCGTAGAATCAACGAGGAATAGGTCAACTCCTTCTTCGCCAAGTCGAGCAAATGTTCGTAAGTCAGTTATGCGACCATCGAGTGGTAATTGATCCATCTTGAAATCACCAGTGTGTAAAACAGTTCCCGCTCCAGTGTGAATTGCTACAGCGAGTGCGTCAGGAATCGAGTGATTTACTGCGACGAATTCAAGTTCGAATGGACCGATATCTTCGCGCATTCCCTCTTTTACTTCGCGAGTGAGAGGTGAGATGCGATGCTCTTTTAGTTTGGCAGTAATGAGCGCCAAGGTCAGCGCTGATCCATAAAGTGGAATGTCTACACGTTCGCGCAATAGATAAGGAACTGCGCCAATATGATCTTCATGACCGTGTGTTAGAAATATTGCAATAACATCACCCAGACGTTCACGGATATATGAAAAATCAGGCAAGATTAAATCAATACCTGGTTGATTGTCTTCAGGAAAGAGCACACCGCAATCGACAATAAGTAACTTCTTCTTGTATTCAAAGACGGTCATGTTGCGGCCAATTTCGGCTAAGCCACCGAGTGCGACAATGCGCAATCCACCATCTACTAGAGGTGAGGGCGTTCCGAGTTCTGGATGGGGATGGGTCATTAGGAAATTGCTACGCCACCTGCGCGTAGATCTTCGCGCAACTGTGCAATTTGTGCACTTGTTGCATCAACTAAAGGTAGGCGCGTATGGCCACCAGGTAATCCCATTAATGTCAGTGCAGCCTTTGTCATGATTGCACCTTGAGTTCTAAAAGTTCCTGTAAATACTGGAAGCAATTTTTGATGAATCTCTAGTGAACGCGCTGTATTGCCAGCAAACCACGATGTGAGCATCTCTTTGAGTTCATTTCCAACAGTGTGACCACACACGGATACAAAGCCAACTGCTCCAACTGATAGCAATGGAAGATTGAGAATGTCATCACCTGAATAAACAGGGATTCCGCAACGCTTGATGACCCATGATGTTGCGGCCACATTTCCTTTTGCATCTTTGAGAGCAACAATTTGTGGATGCTCAAAGAGTCGAACAATTGTGTCTGATTCAATTTCAACACCTGTGCGACCTGGAATGTCATAGAGCATCATTGGCAAAGCTGTTGCATTAGCCATTGCAAGGAAGTGCGCTTCAATTCCAGCTTGTGGTGGTTTGTTGTAATAGGGAGTTACAACCAAGATTCCATCAGCGCCAGCTGCTTCAGAGCGCTTGGCTTGGTTGATTGAATAATCTGTTTCATTATCACCAGCACCTGAAATGACCTTGATGTTGGGGCCAACTGCCTTCTTTACAACCTTGATGATCTCTTCTTTTTCAGAAGATTTTGTCGTTGGTGCTTCACCTGTTGTTCCGTTGACGACGATTCCATCGTGACCATGTTGTACTAAATGATCGGCAATAGTTTCAACGCCATTCCAATCGATCGCTCCATCTTTTGTAAATGGAGTAACCATCGCGGTCAACATACGACCAAAAGGTGCTGGGGTACTCATGCGCCTAACTCTACCCGTTTTATGGGGCTATACGTCCAGATTTTTCGAAGGCTCCGTATGTAAGTGGCATTAAACGTGCGAATTCTGCCTCCATTTTTTCGGCGACCATCTCGATTTCACGTTGAGGGTAACTTGGAAAATGTGAACCTTCGCGCGATGTACGCAATGATAAAAAGTTCATCAATGCACGGGCATTCATCGTTACATACATCGAGGAATAGAGTCCAACCGGCAAAACTACTCGAGCTACTTCGCGTGCGATTCCTTGAGCGAGCATTACTTGATATTGCTCGTATGCAACTACGTATGCCTTTTTCATCGCTGCAACTGAAACACTAAATTGTTCTGGCGTTCCATCAACGAATGTGTAAGCACCTGTTTTTCCTATTTGGATAAGTTTACGATTTTCATCAGGCACATAAAAAACTGGATTGAGTTCGCGATAGCGACCGCTCTCTTCATTGTATGAAGCAATTCGGTGGCGCATAAATTCACGGAAAACAAAAATTGGAGCAGAAATAAAGAATGTCATTGAAGTATGTTCAAATGGTGAACCGTGGCGTTCGCGCGCTAGATAGTTGATTAGGCCTGCAGACTTAGCAGGATCTTGACCAATCTCTTCCATGGATTGCTCACCCGCTGTCGATACTCGCGCAGCCCAAATTACATCGGCATCACTTGCACTCGATTTTACGAGCTCAACGGTTACATCGCTTCTAAAAATGATCTCTTCATGCATGTCGAGACCCTATCTTTATGGGCTCCCCCGGTATTGGATATCTAAGGCAGAATAGGCGCGTGTCCAAAGTTGCTTCCACCACATTGCGCGATTCCTTCAGCGTCTCACTCACTGTCGGCGCCTATGGAGTCGCCTTTGGGGCAGCAGCGGTAGCAAATGGATTTAGTGTTCTACAGAGTTGCCTACTCTCACTTCTTACCTTCTCTGGTGCCTCACAATTTGCAGTAGTTGGTGTTATGGGTGCTGGCGGAAATCCAATTAGTGCAATTGCAACTGCATCCCTACTGGGAGTTCGCAATGGGCTATATGGAGTAATCATGGCGCCGCGTTTGAAAGTTCGCGGAATTAAAAGAATTATTGCAGCGCAAATAACAATTGATGAATCAACAGGTGTTGCACTCAATCAGGAAAGCCGCGGCGAAGATGCAATGCGCCATGGGTTTTATCTCACTGGCTTTGGTGTCTTTATATTTTGGAATCTCTTTACTCTTGCAGGCGCCCTTGGCGCTCAAGCAATGGGAGATATTCGTGCATGGGGCTTAGATGCTGCTGTTCCTGCTGCATTCTTAGGGTTGGTCTGGCCGCGCCTTGTAACTAAGCGAGATCGCATGATTGCAATAGCTGCAGTTGCTCTCGCCCTTGCGCTAACACCAATACTTCCCGCCGGCCTGCCAATTATTGCAACAGCCTTTATTGCAATCGCTGTGGGGCTTCGGCCATGAGCGCACTATGGATTGCAACAATTGGCACGAGCGTCATTGCATTCTTGCTCAAATATTCTGGGCATTCTATTCCTGAGCGCTTCTTAGCTAATCCAAAAATTCAGCGCATCAACGCACTTATTCCTATTGCATTGCTCAGCGCACTTGTAGGGGTGCAAACCCTTACAGAGAAAAGTTCGTTGATAATTGATCACAGGCTCGCAGGCGTTGGTGTTGCAGTTATCGCTCTCTTCCTGAAAGCGCCTTTTCCAGTTGTAGTTCTCTCTGCCGCAATAACATCGGCAGGAATCTATAACTGGCTCTAGATAATGTTGAGCGCTTGTAACTTAGCCTTCAAATCATTATCGGATGGCTCAGTGAGGTGAGTTCCATCTGAGAAGACAATGACGGGAATGGATTGCGCTCCCCCATTTATTTCTTTGACCTTATCGGCGGCGCTCAAATCTTTTTCGACATCAATGAGAGTAAATTCCACATTGAGACTTGTGAGTAATCTCTTCGAGCGACGGCAATCTCCACACCAGTCAGCTCCATATAGTGTGATTTGATCTTTACTCATTTTTTTACCCCTCTACATAAATTTATCAAGGCCATGTGTTAGGCCAGGATGTGTTGATACTTTTCTAACTCCAAGAAGTACTCCTGGCATAAAGCCTGCGCGATCGAGTGAATCATGACGAATAGTCAGAGTCTCACCGAGTCCACCTAAAATTACTTCTTGATGTGCAACTAGACCACGAGCACGTATTGAGTGCACTGGAATATCTCCTACTTTGCTTCCACGAGCGCCATCGAGAGCACTCTTTGTTGCATCTGGCATGGGGCCAAGGCCTGCATCTTTGCGAGCTTGAGTCATCAATTCAGCAGTGCGCGCAGCAGTACCACTAGGCGCGTCAACTTTTTCTGGGTGGTGTAACTCGATAATTTCTGCTGATTCAAAGTATCGGGCAGCCTTCTGGGCAAACTCCATCATAAGTACTGCGCCTATTGCAAAATTTGGAGCAATGAGAAGACCAACTTTTGGATGTGCTGCCAATAATTTCTTCACATGAGCAATACGTGCATCATCAAAACCTGTTGTGCCAACGACGCTATGAATACCATTTTTAATCAAGAATTCAAGATTTGCCATGACGCTATCCGGAGTTGTGAAATCAACAACAACTTCTGCCTTATTTGTAAGGAGAGCATCAAGTGAATCACCAAGATCGAGGGCTGCAACTAATTCACAATCGGTAGCTTCATTGATTGCGCGTACAACTTCAGCGCCCATACGACCCCGAGCGCCAAGGACTCCAACTTTAATCATTATTGCGCTCCTTTCGCCAAAACTTTCTCAAACTTTGACTCACTCTTGAATGGTCCTACAAGTGCAAGAGTAGGCGTTTTAGTCAGATAC
>CAMBGL010000034.1 GCA_945866155.1 Bifidobacterium breve | reverse complement strand
GGGGAGATTGCAGATACGCATAAGTGGATGCACGCGGTTATCTAAATGCCAGTATCTGACTCATTTCACATCTATGACACGACGTTGCGTGATGGCGCGCAACAAGAGGGTCTCAACCTTTCAGTTCATGACAAATTAGCAATTGCTCGCCATTTAGATGATCTTGGCGTTGGCTTTATTGAAGGTGGTTGGCCAGGAGCTAATCCAAAAGATACGGAATTCTTTGCCCGCGCTAAGAAAGAGTTAGTTCTCAAGAATGCAACCTTTGTAGCCTTTGGTGCAACACGTCGTCCTAATGTGAAGGCTGCCGATGACGCGCTCCTCGGAGCACTTCGTGATTCTGGAGCACCTGCTGTAACACTTGTTGCGAAATCATTTGATCGACACGTTGATTTAGCACTGAAAACAACACTTGATGAAAACCTTGCCATGATTCGTGATTCGGTTACTCACCTCATTGCTGAAGGTCAGCGCGTATTTTTAGATGCAGAGCACTTCTTTGATGGCTATCGCAATAATCGCGCATATGCACTAGAAGTTGTTCGCGTTGCAGCAGAGGCAGGCGCTGATGTGATTGCTCTCTGCGATACCAATGGCGGAATGTTGCCTGATGAACTCTCACAGGTTGTCCACGATGTCCTAACTGCTAGCTCTGCTCGCTTGGGAATTCATTGTCACAATGACACAGGATGCGCAGTTGCAAACTCAATGGCAGCAATTGCAGCGGGTGTCACTCATGTTCAGGGAACGCTCAATGGGTATGGTGAGCGCACAGGAAATGCCGACCTTGTAACGATTATTGCAAACCTAGAACTAAAGAAGAATCAATTAGTTTTACCACCACAATCTTTGCGAGAGGCATTTAGAATTTCACATGCAATTGCAGAAGTTACAAATGTAAATCCAAGTGCTCGCCAGCCATATGTTGGCGTTTCGGCATTCGCTCATAAGGCAGGTTTGCATGCAAGTGCTATCAAAGTGGATTCATCTCTCTATCAACATGAAGATCCAATCTCTGTCGGTAACGATATGCGCATGCTTGTCTCCGATATGGCAGGGCGTGCATCAATTGAATTGAAATCTCAAGAACTTGGTATCGATCTCAAAGGAGATCGCGAACTCATTGGTCGCGTTGTTGATCGTGTCAAAAAGATGGAATCACATGGCTTCACTTTTGAAGCAGCAGATGCCTCATTTGAACTTCTTCTCCTTGAGGAACTCTCTGGCGCTCGTCCATCCTTCTTCTCGATCGAACATTGGCTCACAACAACTGAGCGCGGCGAAGATCAGAGCATTATTACTAAAGCAGAAGTTACTGTGACAGCTCTTGGAAAAAAGATTTCCTGTCAAGGTTCTGGAAACGGTCCAGTCAACGCATTCGATACAGCACTTCGTGCAGGTTTACAACAGCTCTATCCAGAACTATCTGTTCTCGAACTTACTGATTACAAAGTTCGTATTCTTGAAGGTCGCCTAGGTACTGGCGCTATTACTCGGGTATTAGTTGAAACAAGTGATGGCAAGGGTGAATGGAACACAATTGGTGTTCACGAAAACGTTATTGCCGCATCTGCAATGGCGCTCGAAGATGCACTTACCTTCGGCCTCCTACGTCAAGGACGCAAACCCGAGTAAAGTTTTACCGTGGCTAACGAATTCGAAAGCGTATCGAGCGCTTTTCAACGCCATTTAGAGAAAGAACGTAATCTTTCTGTTCATACAATCCGCGCATATTGCGGAGATTTAGAAAGCCTTATCGCCCACCTTCAAACTCTTGGGCTTACCGAGTTCTCACAACTTACTTTGCTGCATCTGCGTTCATGGCTTGCTAATCAGCAGGTAAAAGGGGGAGCGCGCACCTCGCTTTCTCGTCGCGCTGTATCCATTCGACTATTTACTAAATGGGCCTATAAAAATAAGTACATTCCAACTGATGTTGGTTCCACACTTGCAACGCCTAAGGGCCATCGCACATTGCCAGATGTATTGACGATAGAGGGTGCTAAAGAGGCAATGGACTCTTTAGCTACTCGCGTTGCAGAGGAGGAAACACCTCTATCTATTCGTGATTGCGCAATGGTGGAAATTCTCTATGCCAGTGGTGCTCGTGTTGCAGAGCTGTGTGGTTTGAATTTTCTCGATATTGATTACGACCGACAGACAATTCGTGTACTAGGTAAAGGAAATAAGGAACGCGTTATTCCAATTGGAAATCCTGCAATGCGCGCACTCAAAGAGTGGCTCGCAAAGGGACGAGATGAACTCAAAAATTCAACTTCGGGGGATGCGGTATTTCTCGGTGCTCGTGGAAAGAGAATTGATCAACGCACAGTTCGAACTGTTGTCTATAAAGCACTTGAGGCATTAGAGGGCATAGAGCGAATGGGGCCGCACGCACTTCGCCATTCTGCCGCTACACATTTGTTGGAAGGTGGCGCAGATCTGCGAACAGTTCAAGAAATATTGGGCCACGCATCCCTTGCAACGACCCAGATTTATACCCATGTTTCAACTGAAAGATTGCAAAAAGCATTCAAGCAGGCTCACCCTCGCGCATAAGGGGTGGATTTTTCACGCTCAAAGCTCGGGTAAGATTCCGACTGCACCAGAGCAATCTGGTGACATCTCAGCACTCACCAACCTAGTTGGCATAACCACTTCGGTCCGCAAGAAATTGTGGTCGGTGATTTCGAGTGCGACGGGTTTAGCACTTCGCTAAATCAAAACCGAGCGGGTTTATTGCGCACTGCGCGAAAACCTAAGAAGGAGTATGCCGTCATGGCAGTTGTAACAATGCGAGAACTCCTCGACAGTGGAGTCCACTTCGGACATCAAACACGTCGATGGAATCCAAAGATGAAGCGCTTTATTTTCACAGAGCGCAATGGCATCTACATCATCGATATCCAGCAATCACTTGCACTCATTGATAGTGCATATGAGTTTGTAAAGGACACTGTCGCTAAAGGCGGCCACGTTCTTTTCGTTGGAACAAAGAAACAAGCACAAGAACCAATCATCGAACAAGCAGCGCGCGTTGGTATGCCAACAGTGACTGAGCGTTGGTTAGGTGGAATGCTTACAAATTTCCCAACTGTCTACAAGCGAATTCAGCGCCTCAAGGAGCTAGAAGCACTTGAGAATGCAAACGATCTTTTGCTTACAAAGAAAGAACTTCTCATGCTTCGTCGTGAGCGCGAGAAGCTTTTCAAGAACCTCAACGGTATTCGTCACATGACCAAGTTACCTTCAGCAATCTGGGTTGTTGACACAAAGAAAGAGCACCTCGCAGTTCAAGAAGCGAAGAAGCTCGGAATTCCTGTAATCGCAATCTTGGATACAAACTGTGATCCAGATGAAGTTGATTACAAGATTCCAGGTAACGATGATGCAATTCGCTCAATCGGATTGCTTACTCGCGTAATTACTGACGCAATTGTTGCTGGTCTTGCAGCACGCTCTGCAACTGTAAAAGAAGAGACCAAGGCAGAAGCAGTGGCTGAGCCATTAGCTGATCTTGAAAAAGATCTTCTAGCAGCAGCAACTGATGCACCAGTGGAGGCATAAGTGGCGTACACAGCAGAAGATGTAAAGAAGTTACGTGAAGCAACTGCAGCAGGAATGCTCGATTGCAAGAAGGCACTTGATGAAGCAGATGGCGATTACAACAAGGCAATCGAAATCATTCGCGTCAAGGGTCTCAAAGGCGTAACAAAGCGTGAAGGTCGTCTGACTTCAAATGGTGCAGTTGTAGCAAAGGTCGAATCAAACTTCGGCGTAATGCTTGAACTGAACTGCGAAACAGACTTCGTTGCAAAGGGTGATCGTTTCCAAGAGCTCGCAAATGAGTTATTGACACATCTTGTTGCATCAAAGATTGATAACGTCGAAGCATTCCTCGCATCAACAATGGCTAACGGCAAAACCGTTCAGTCTGTTATTGATGAAGGAAATGCGATGCTTGGAGAGAAGATTGAAGTTCGTCGCCTTGCAGTAGTTGTTGACTCACCAGTTGGCATTTATTTGCACAAGACAAGCCCAGATCTTCCACCACAAGTTGGCGTTCTCGTTCAACTTGCAAAGGATGCAGGTGATGTTGGTCGCGATATCGCGCAGCACATTGCAGCTTTCGCACCGCAATTTGTAAATCGCGAGGATGTTCCTGCAGACCTCATTGAAAATGAACGTCGCATTGCAGAAGAGACAGCCCGCGAAGAAGGAAAGCCAGAAGCTTCACTTTCAAAAATCATCGAAGGTCGCGTAACTGGCTTCGTCAAGGAAGTTTCCTTGATCGAGCAGTCATTCGCTAAAGATGCAAAGAAGACAGTCAAGCAAATCCTCGATGAGGCCGGAACTGCCGTGAAGGCATTCCATCGCTTCCGCGTGGGTCAATAATTTCGACGAAGGTTCACAATAGACTTTCGATATCGAATAAGAACTAGAAGGTAAGGAGCACTCATGCCCGGTACAAGAGGTACGTATCGGAGAGTGCTCCTTAAACTTTCTGGAGAAGTTTTTGGCGGAGCTAAAGGCATCGGTGTTGATCCCGATGTTGTTCAAGATGTTGCTAGACAAATAAAAGATGTCGTAAAGAGTGGCGTTCAAATTGCAATAGTCGTCGGTGGTGGTAATTATTTCCGTGGCGCAGAACTACAACAGCGTGGCATGGATCGCGCGCGTGCGGACTACATGGGAATGCTCGGAACAGTGATGAACTGCCTTGCGCTTCAAGATTTTCTAGAAAAAGAGGGCGTAGATACTCGCGTTCAAACAGCAATTACTATGGGACAAGTTGCTGAGCCATATATTCCACGCCGGGCAATTCGCCATCTTGAAAAAGGTCGCGTCGTAATTTTTGGCGCAGGAGCAGGAATGCCATTCTTTACAACGGATACAGTTGCTGCTCAGCGCGCACTTGAAATTGGTTCTGAAGCACTCTTGCTAGCAAAAAGTGGTGTTGATGGCGTCTACAGCGCAGATCCAAAGAAAGATCCAAAGGCGACTAAGTTCGACACGATTACTTATGATGAAGTTTTGAGTAAATCTCTTGCAGTTGCCGATGCCGCTGCCTTCGCCTTGTGCCGCGAGAACAATCTGCCTATCGTGGTCTTTGACCTTATGAAAAACGGAAATATTGGCCGCGCTGTTCGTGGCGAGGCGATCGGAACCTTGGTCGCATAAGCGGCCGAGGTACTAAAGAGGAGTTGAAATGTCTGATGTAAATACCATCCTCAAGGATGCTGATTCAAAAATGAGCAAAGCAGTCGAAGTTGCTAAAGATGATTTCGCATCAATTCGAACAGGTCGAGCAAACCCATCTCTATTCAACAAGATCATGGTTGATTACTACGGCACATATACCGCGCTATCTCAATTGGCATCGATTCAAGTTCCAGAAGCACGAATGGCAGTAATTGCTCCATTTGATAAAGGCGCAATGGCTGCGATCGAAAAAGCTATTCGCGAATCAGATCTTGGTGTAAATCCAGGAAATGATGGCGTAGTTATCCGTATCAATTTTCCTCAACTCACTGAGGAGCGTCGCAAGGAATTTATCAAAGTTGCTAAAGGTAAAAGCGAAGATTCGAAGGTCTCTATGCGCAATATTCGTCGCGCTGCAAAGGAAGCTATTGAGAAGTTGGAAAAAGATGGCCATATCGGTAAAGATGATTTGAGCCGCGGGGAAAAAGAGTTAGAAAAAATCACATCAGATCATGTGGCAAAAGTTGATGAATTACTCAAGCATAAGGAGGTTGAACTTCTCGAAATCTGAGAAGTTCCCACTTTTGTGTCTGATTTCAATTCGATAAACGAGGCGATCAACAAGCGTGCCGGTAGAAAGCTTTTGCCATCAATTGGTGTGAGTTTTTCACTTTTAGCGCTCATTTGGTTTGCCCTTGCTTATCAGCGTGAAATATTTGCAGTAGTTGTCGCCGTAGCAGTCATTTTAGGAATTCGTGAAATTGTTCGAGCATTTGGTAGCGCGAATATTACAATCTCATATCGTTCACTGGTTGTTGCAACGCTAGCACTCACATATGCCACATGGAATGGGGGAGTTGCAGGTTTGGCAATTGCAACTGCGATTGCATTCCCAATACTTCTTATCTCACTCCTTCGCCATGGCCCTGAAGGTTTTGTATCTAGAGCAACAGCAACATCACTCACAATTATTTATCTGCCATTCTTAGCTGGATTTTTAGTTCTATTGGCTCGCCCAAGTACGGGCCTAGAACGTGTTATGACCTTTGTGATTCTTGTTGGCTGTAATGACACTTTCGGATATTTTGTCGGTGTTCTATTTGGAAAACATCCACTTGCACCAAAAATTAGTCCCAAGAAATCTTGGGAAGGTTTAATTGGTTCGATTATCTTTACAGTCATTGGTGGAATCATTGGTTTCCACTATGTAATGAATATGCACTGGTGGATCGGTATCCCAGTTGGATTGATGATTGTCTTTACTGCAACATGTGGCGATCTCATCGAAAGTGCAATGAAGCGCGATATGTCCCTCAAAGATATGGGCACACTTCTACCAGGCCATGGTGGCATGCTCGATCGACTTGATTCAGTACTGCTTTCATCACCTGCCATGTGGTTAGCGCTAGAAATTGTGAAGCGTTATTTATGAGCGATGAACTCAAATTAGTCTTTGATGAACCGCCACAGCGTAAGAAGGTTCCAAAGCATTTAGCTGATTATTCACCGGCGGAGCGCAAAGAATTTGCAGCCTCATTTGGTCTTCCCGGGTATCGAGCATCACAAGTTGCTACGCATTATTTTTCACATCTTTCTAACGATCCATCTACATGGAGTGATATTCCTGCAGAAATGCGCCAGAGTATTGCAGATCAACTCACTCCAAAACTTATTAATCTAGTTCGCTCGATTACATGCGATAACGGCATGACCCGCAAGGATTTATGGAAACTGCACGATGGAGTACTCGTTGAGAGTGTTTTGATGCGCTACACCGATCGAGTAACTGTATGTATCTCCTCTCAAGCAGGATGCGGCATGAATTGCCCATTCTGCGCAACGGGTCAAGCAGGACTGACTCGAAATTTGAGTGCTGGTGAAATTACAGAACAAATAGTTGCAGCAGCACGTGCATGTGCCGATGGAGAACTACCAGGTGGTGCAACAAGACTTTCAAATATTGTCTTCATGGGCATGGGTGAACCACTTGCTAATTACAACGCTGTGATGCGCTCTGTTCGAAATATTACAGATCCAAATCCTGATGGATTGGGGATTAGTGCGCGCTCAGTAACTGTCTCTACCGTCGGATTAGTAAACGGAATTGAAAAGCTAACTGAAGAAGGTATCTCTGTCACTCTTGCCGTTTCCTTGCATACCCCCGATGATGAATTACGTGACTCACTTGTTCCTATCAATTCACGATGGAAAGTAAAAGAAGTTCTTGCAGCAGCAGATGCGTATGAGAAAAAAACTGGACGACGTTATTCAATTGAGTATGCCATGATTCGAGATATCAATGATCAGTCCTGGCGGTCAGATCTATTGGGACGCCTTTTGAAAAACCGAAATGCCCATGTGAATTTGATTCCACTCAACCCAACACCTGGTTCCAAGTGGACAGCATCACGCCCACAAGATGAAGCAGAATTTGTTCGAATTCTTGAAAGTTATGGGGTTCCCGTAACGGTTCGCGACACTAGGGGTCGCGAGATAGATGGGGCATGCGGACAGTTAGCAGCGGCAGAAAAAACCCGCGAGGACTAGAGCCCAAGTTTGGCTATTGGTAGGCTCACGCCATGGAAAAGCTAGCAAATTTTATAAATGGCAAGTCAGTAGATAGCACTTCAGGTGAGACAACATCAATTATCAATCCATCTACTGGTCAGGCATATGCAAGTGCACCGAAATCAAATAGTGCAGATATAGATTCTGCATTCAAAGCAGCCAGTGACGCCTTTCCTGGATGGCGCGATTCAACACCGTCGCAACGCCAGCTTGCACTAATAAGAATTGCTGACGCTATAGAGAGTAAGCAAAAAGAACTCATTGAAATTGAATCACAAAATACAGGTAAGCCAATTTCGCTCGTTACATCAGAGGAAATTCCGCCTATGGTGGATCAAATTCGCTTCTTTGCTGGAGCAGCGCGAAACCTTGAAGGAAAATCTGCTGCTGAATATATGCCTGGAATGACATCTTTCATTCGCCGCGAACCAATTGGAGTTATCGGTCAAGTAACACCATGGAACTATCCAATGATGATGGCAGTGTGGAAATGGGCACCTGCAATTGCAGCAGGAAACACTGTTGTTCTAAAGCCAAGTGATACAACACCAATGTCAACTGTGTGGATGGCAAAAGTTATGTCAGAGTTTTTACCAAAGGGTGTATTCAACGTTGTGTGTGGAGAGCGCGAAACGGGTCGCGCACTCGTTGAACATAAGCGCCCTGAAATGGTTTCAATCACAGGCTCTGTAGGCGCAGGTATTCAAGTTGCGCAATCTGCTGCAACTCAACTCAAGCGCGTTCATCTAGAACTTGGTGGCAAAGCACCAGTAGTTGTATTTGCTGATGCAGATTTAGCGGCAGCTGCAGAGACAATTGCCATTGCTGGTTATTTCAATGCGGGACAAGATTGCACAGCAGCAACACGTGTGATTGTTGAAGCATCTGCTTACGACGAATTCGTTGCGCTGCTAACAGAGCAAGCAAAGGCAATCGCAATTGGTGCCCCACACGAAGATGTCTTCTTGGGACCAGTCAATAATGCAAACCAACTAGCTCGTGTCAGCGGATTCTTTGATCGAATTCCATCTCATGCCCGCGTAACAACAGGTGGAAAGGCCCTTGATCGCCCAGGCTATTTCTTCCCGGCAACAGTTGTCGCTGATCTCAAGCAAGATGACGAGATGATTCAAAGTGAAATATTTGGACCAGTTATTACAGTTCAAAAATTTAGCGATGAGGCCGATGCGGTGAGCAAGGCCAATGGAGTCGACTACGGCTTGGCATCGAGTGTCTGGACCAAGGACCATGGCCGAGCAATGAGAATGGCAAAGGCCTTCGACTTTGGTTGCGTCTGGATCAACACACATATTCCCGTTGTGGCAGAGATGCCTCACGGGGGCTTCAAGCGTTCTGGCTACGGCAAGGACTTGTCAGCATATGGATTCGAGGATTACACCCGAATCAAGCATGTTATGACTAATCTTGGGGCGTAGTATCTGACCGTAATCACCAATTAACAATCTAGAAGGAGTAAATCAGTATGGCTACAGAAAATTCACTCTCACCAGAAGCGCGTTCAATTCTTAGATCGCGCATCTCTCGTCGTGCAGTTCTTGCAGGCGCGGGTGGACTAGGTGCTGCGGGATTACTAGCAGCGTGTGGATCAGGCGGAGATAGTGCATCTGCTGAAAGTACTGTCCGTTGGGGTAACTGGCCTTTGTATTTGGATTTTGATGAAGAGACAAAGACTTATCCAACGTTAGTAAAATTCACTGAGCAAACTGGTATTGATGCAAAGTATTTTGAAGATTACAACGATAACGATGAATTCTTTGGAAAAGTTCAAGCGCAACTCAAGCTTGGCGAAGATATTGGTTATGACGTAGTAACACCAACTGACTGGATGGCTGCACGTTGGCTTCGACTCGGTTACACACAAAAATTTGATTTAGCTAATATTCCTAATGCGGGAAATATCCTCGATTCACTTGCCTCACCTTCATATGATCCACAACGTGAATCAACACTGACATGGCAGGGCATTATGTCTGGCTTTGGTTGGAATACTGAGAAGAATCCAAAGGGCATTCGCACACTCGATGATCTCTTCTCCCCACAAAATAAGGGAAAGATTGTTGTGCTCTCAGAAATGCGCGACACAATCGGAATTATTTTGCTCGCACAAGGTGTCGATCCTGAAAGCGTGACAGAGGCTCAATACATGAATGCAGTTGATTTCATGGCCAAGAAGATTGCTGATGGTTGGATTCGCGGCGTCAAGGGCAACGAATATGCAGAAGATCTCACATCAGGGGATGCAACTGCAGTTATCGGTTGGTCTGGCGATATGTTTATTTTGGCTTCTGAAAATGAGGGCAAGTTTGACTTCGCAATTCCAGAATCAGGCGGAACTATCTCAGGTGATAACTTGCTCATTCCTTCAACTGCATCTGTTGAAGGTAAGGCAAATGGCGAGAAGATGATCAATTACTACTACGACCCAGTTGTTGCTGCTGAAGTTGCTGCATATGTAAATTACGTATGTCCAGTAAAGGGTGCACAGGCCGAGATGGAGAAGATTGCTCCAGAGCTTGCATC